>CAZDPK010000020.1:0-3120 GCA_964507335.1 uncultured Anaerolineaceae bacterium
AACAGAATAGTGCAAACTGCACGCTCTGCTTAAGAAAGCTGGTGCCGTTAATGGCTTAATATCCCGCCGAGGTGGAGATTCCAAAATGACTATGGTCGTTGGTATGAATCTCTTTTCGCGGGTAAAACGGAAAGAGATTTTTTATTGGAAGGAGGTAGAGTACATTGGCATTTTCGAGAGAACATAAAGAAGTAATTGTTGAGCAATATCGTGAATGGATCGATAAAAGCAAAGCTGTTTACTATCTGACCTACAATAAAATGGCCATGCCCGCAATTAATGATGCGCGCGCTAAACTGCGTGAATCAGAAAGCGAGATGCATGTGGTCAAAAACCGGCTTTTCACCCATGTATTGGAAGAGAAAGGTTACAAGTTTGATCCTAAGACCTGGGAAGGCAATAACGTCGTCGTTTTCGCTTTTGAAGACGCACCCGCTGCCGCCAAGGCTTTGACTGAATTAACCAAAGGCAACGAAGTTTTTGCTGTCACTGGCGGTTATTTGGATAAAGCTTTGTTGGACGCACGCCAGGTGAAAGCATTGGCAGACTTGCCCACCTTACCGGTTATGCGTTCCATGCTGATGGGTACCATTTTGGCACCCGCCAGTCAATTAGTCCGTACGTTAGCGGAACCCGCTCGTGGTTTGGCCGCTGTAATTAAAGCAAACTCAGAAAAGCAGGCAAGTGCTGCTTAACAGGCTCGTTTGACAACGAGAAAATATTAAAAAAAATTATAGGAGAAAAAATGGCTGATTTAGCAAAAATCGTTGAGGAACTGAGCACACTGTCCGTCCTGGAAGCTGCCGACCTCGTCAAAATGTTGGAAGAAAAATGGGGCGTCTCCGCTGCCGCTCCCGTCGCTGCTGTTGCCGCCGGCCCTGCCGCTGCTGCAGAAGAAGAAGTTGAAGAAAAGACCGAGTTCGATGTGGTCATTAAGTCTGCTGGTGCCAAGAAGATCGAAGTCATCAAGGTCATCCGCCAGCTCACCAGCCTCGGTTTGGTTGATGCCAAGAATATGGCTGAAACCGCTGATGCCAAAGTCCTCGAAGCTGTTGGTAAAGACGTCGCCAATGACGCCGCTGCCAAACTCAAGGAAGCCGGCGCCGAAGTCGTCGTTCTTTAGTTTTTTAGTACAACCCATAGCCCCCCTCGTGGGGGCTTTTTTTTTCAATATTTTACATTCCTGAAGCTTGGCGACAAAAATACAAAATCAATAAACATTGAAAATGGGAACAAAAACTTGTATCCAAACGTCTAAAAATATACGATACTAATATCCATTTAATGCAGTACCAATCAGAGGTTTATTATGAAGAAATTTGTTTCCTTATCTTGCCTGATAATGATCATCCTTGTTCTGGCAGCCTGCCAGGTTGTACCTTCAACGCCAATAACACCAGTCGAAGTGACGGAGGACCAGGCGCTGGAAGCTGACCTTGAGAGCCTCCTCACCCAACAAGCTGCCACCATAGAAAGCCTGACCACGTTGGTTGCGCCAACAGCATCTCCTGTGCCTGTTGAGACTGAGGTGACCCCCGAACCTACCACCGTCCCCGAAGTAACCGTTATCCCCCTTTATACCGGAGATTTTAACGTAATCGAATCCGGTGGTTTGGTCTTCACCTTGCCGGTTGAGGTGGCTGCAGGCGCAGACGTTACTACCGTTTTGCCCGATGATCCCAATGAGGGTTGGCCGGAATTCTCCCTGCCAGCCCGGCGGATGATCAGCTTTAGCGGATACAGCATCCAGGACCATTTCCATACCCCGGTGATCTACGTTTATGCCTTTGACAAACTGATCCAAGGCGGGGCTTTCGGCGCAACAAATGCCGCGACACTTCAAGGTTTGCTGACCGATCCAGAGTTCAATCTTCAGGCAGAAGGAAGCCTGCCCTTCCTGCCGCCGTTTAATGCAGCCCAGGTCTTCCACGTACTTGAGCAGAGGATTGATTCCGAATACAACAGCGGCATTCGCTACCTGACTCTTTACTCACAAGGATTGGTGGGTGTGGATAACTACAATATTTTCTACACCTACCAGGGCATCAGCGCGGATGGAAGGTACTACATCTCCGCTGTCCTGCCGATCAACAGTACATTGCTTTCCTACGATCAGTTGACACAGGCTGAGTTAGAAACAATTGCTATTGATTATGAAGCTTATCTAACCAGTATGATCGACATGATCAGCGAGGATAATGGCGCGAGTCTGACCCCAACGCTGGCCGCCCTCGACGCGATGATGATGTCCTTGTTCAGCCAGGACTAAGCTGATTACACGAAAAGGACCAGTCAATATAGTTGACTGGTTCTTTTCTTTGCAGATTAAATCAGACTGATGGTTTCTTTTCAGGATCGCTGGAAGAATTCCTGTAGGATCGGCGTAATCACCTGGGGTTCAACAGAGTGTGTCTGCCCTACCAGCAGTTGTGACTCGGCGAAGGGAATGGCGTGGGTGAAATCGACCATGACTCCAGGAGTTGTCTTGAAGCTCTTGGTTCCAGCCAGCATAAGAACGGGTTGAGTTAGGTCTTGTGCGCGGCTTTTCAAAAAGTGCCCGGTAGCAGCCTGTATCCTGGCTTCGTAGGCGATCGTGGCAGCCATATCGATGATCGTCTGCCCGTATTCTGATGCAAGTGTATCTTTGATCAGTTGATTATCCATACCCACAAAGTGCATGAAACGTGTCACAATCTCCAGGTTATTGCCTTTGGCAACCTGATTTTGGACCTGGCGAATCAGCAATTTGGTAACCATTCTTTCAAACCAGCCTCCACTCAAAGGTGGTTCGTAGGCAGCAATTTTGAGGACTTTATCGGGGAATTCTGCTGCGGCGAAGAGTGCGAGCGCTGCCCCAGCTGAATGACCGTAGAGGAAAGCTTTTTCACCGTTGGCATCGATCAGAGCCTGCAGGTCTTCCAGTTCTTTGTAAACCGTGTACGGAGGGGTGTCAGTGCTTTGCCCGCGCCCGCGCCGGTCATAGGTCAGGACGGTAAAGTCGTCCTGCAAGAAGGGCACCATATCACCTGGAACGCCAAAGTTGTGGGTGTTGAGGGCACCGGTTATGATGATCAGCAGGGGACCGCTGCCGGTAACTTCGTAGGCGATGGACGTGCCATC
>CAZDPK010000020.1:3220-24852 GCA_964507335.1 uncultured Anaerolineaceae bacterium
AAAAAAGCTGAGCCTGGAAGCGTGGCTCAGCTTTTCCCCTGAAAACTGATTCTTACTGGTCTAATTGGCGGATGACCAGCACGACTTTTCCTTGTATTTCAACGACACTAGGGTCGTTGATGATAATTGGCTGCATGGAAGGGTTAGCAGGCTGCAGGCGAACGCGTCCGTTTTCCTGGTAGAAATATTTGAGAGTGGTTTCGTCGCGGTCGTTCAGCCAGATGGCAACCATCTCGCCGTTGCGAGCCTGGTTGGTGCGGCGCATCACAACGATGTCGCCATCATTGACCATGGCATCAATCATGGAGTCGCCTTGTACCTTCAGAGCGTAAAGGTCATTCAGATTATCGCCTTTGGGCAGTAAGCTGCGGGCAATATCTACCCCTGATTCAGGGTCATAATAACTGAAGTCAGAGGCTGGCACAGGCATAGGCTCGCCAGCTATGATGTTACCGACCAGGGGAATGGAAACCAGCTGTTCCACCAGTCTGGAGACCCCGGTTTTAAAATTCTGAACCAGCTCACCGGCACTGTCTTTGATTAAGTTGATGCCGCGAGAAACGTTGCTTTGCCGCTCGATGTAGCCCATTTCTTCCAATTGGTTGAGGTAATAATTGACCACAGAAGTGGAACTGATTTGGGTTTGCACCCCAATCTCTCGGATGGAGGGGGGATAGCCTTTTTCTTCTTGCCAGTTGCGGATGCATGACAAAATATTTTTGTGCCGCTGGCTTAATCCTTTGCTTTTTCGTGCCATAGTAACCGCTTTCTCCATGTTTGCATGTTCTATAATTCAATAATATCAGAACAAATGTTCAGTGTCAAGCAAATAATTGAACGTAATTAGTGTTTATTACTGATCAATGGGCTGTCCATGCTGCTAATCTGCAATAAAGATGAAATTCGGTCAGCGTATAAAAAAACCGGGTACAAGAATTGCAACCAATCCGGCAGGAAGGTAGCCATGAAAAATAAACTAGTTTTGACTACTGTTGTTGCAATATTGCTAATCAGTCTGATCCCAATGGGTCTGACGGTGGCACAAGATATCCCCACTTCGGCAGGAGTGGAGCTGGACCCAAATGACCTTAATTTTGGTTTGATCAGTGATTCTGAACTTTGGTTGAAATCCGGATCCGAGCTCTTTTACACCAAGGATGCCGGCAAACAGTGGAGCGGGATTAGCCCGCAGACGGTCTTGATTGAACCTTATATGCTGACCTCGTTTCCCTCAACTGATCTGGGAGTTGCTCTATATTTGACTCAGACAGAAACAACTGTCGAGCTCGAAATCTATAAGACAACCAACCAAGGCATGGAGTGGTCGCTGGTAAGTGGGGATTTGGCAGAAAAGATAAACCAACAATTCAACCAACCGTTTGGCGAAATTCAAATGCAGTGGCTGGATGATGACAATGCCATGGTGCTGGTCAAGGAATTTACCAGCAGCAACTTCAGTATGGGGACTCTGTTTGTTAGCACTGACGGTGGCGAGCACTGGAAGGCAAGAGAAGTACCAGTTGCTGAGCGGTTTGTGTTTCTCGACAATAAGATAGGTTTTATGCTCAACCCGGCTGACTCACAGTCACTATATCGCAGTCTGAATGGCGGCAAGAGCTGGACCTTGCTTGAACTGGACCTGCCCGAAATTCTGAATTCCACCCTGTTTGAAGCCGATTTGCCAATTCAATTAGCGGATAGACGAGTGTATTTACCGGTAAAAATAATTGAGGGGGACATTGAAGGTCTTGATTTTCTCGTGAAGATTGAACCAAAGGCAACGCCAAAGTCAATGATTTCTAATGAACACCCGGATATCATTCCCATACTGGCTCCATCAGGGCAGAAACAACCCGCAAGTTCGAATATGCAAATCAGCACTATCGATACGCAGGATGCTCAAGATTTGTGGATTGGCATGGCGGGTGGAGAGTGCGAAAGCCTGCCGACCGACGAAGGTGGGCTTGACATCACTTGTGAATCCAGCTGGAAGATGCTAAGAAGCCAAAGCGGTGGATTGGGTTGGGAGACCATCAGGTTGCCGGGCGAGATTTCTACAGTCACTAATAGATTTACGATAAACGCTCAACCACCTCAGATTGATTCAAAAGATGCCCAGCCGCAAGCTGATGCCTGGGTACGGACCTTCATCGGACATGCTTTTGATAAGTGCGAGATCCCGACCCTAAGTCAACTGCAGAGTTGGTTCACCAGTAGCCCTTATAAGGCAGTTAACCTCTACATTGGTGGTGTTTCGCGGTTTTGCAGCAACGCAGCACTTTCTGCTGCATACTTGCAAAATATGTATTTGCAAGGATGGCAATTTATCCCCACCTGGGTTGGTCCACAGGCACCATGCACAAATTTTAAGACAAAATTTCCTTATGATGTCAACCTAGCTTACCAGGCTGGTGTGGATAACGCCAACCAGGCACGTACGAAGTTGATGTCACTTGGACTGAGTAATCCGGATGGTACTGGAAGCATAATTTATCTGGACCTGGAACATTTCACTTACTCTGCAAGTTGTTCAGCGGCTGCACGAGCCTATGTCAACGGCTGGACTACCCGTCTTTCACAATTGGGGATTTACTCTGGTCTCTATTCGACCTCCAGCGGCATCACTGCCAATCGTTACTTTGATTTGGCAAAACCACCTTCAGCAATTTGGATTGCAGAATGGTATAAAACACCAGGCTTTCGGGCATATGAAACCGTCTGGGGTTTGCGCTACCTTTCAGACTATTATTGGGTCTATCACCAACGAATATTACAATATTCTGGGGGTCATACCGAAACATGGGGCGGAATTAGTTTGGACATCGACTGCAACGTGGCAGACGGTAAGACGGCTGTGCCTGCTGGTTCAAGCTCCCAATGGAATCGACGCTGGTTCCCGTTCATTTCTAATAACTGAGGCAAATAAGAGCCAAGCTTATGACCCGCCCCGAAAGGGGCGGGTTCGTTTATAATCCCTTTCCAGACGACGAGCAATAGAACAGATAAGGAACTATTATAGACATGGGCAAGATCAAGGCATTTACAAGCCAGTTGGATTTTAGTTGGCGATCTCTAAGCGATTACGGCTTGATCATCCTGGGCGGTTTTGTCCAGGCTTTGGCTCTGCGCACCTTTTTGGTCCCTGCCCAACTGGTTGGCGGGGGCATTAGCGGTCTTGCTCAAATATCCAACTACCTCTGGGGCTTACCGATCGGTCTAATCACTCTACTGGGCAACATCCCGTTGTTTATTATTGGTTGGCGCTACCTGGGAGGACCTCGTTTCGCAATCAGAACAATTCTCGCTGTGCTCTCTTACACCATCCTTGTTGATGTCCTGGTTGAGCTGACAGGCTCAGCCCCTATCACGGATGATATCCTGTTGAATTCGCTTTATGGAGGCATTATTCTGGGCATTGGGCTGGGTCTGGTTTACCTGGGGCGCGGAACCAGTGGCGGCACAGACATTTTGGGTCGCATCCTCAACCAGCGACTGGGTGTGCCGATCTCTTTAGCTTACATGATCACGGATTCTTTTGCGGTATTACTGGCAGGATTTTTCTTTGGCTGGGACAAATCGCTTTATGGATTGATCATGATCTATCTGAGTGGTATAGCAGCGGATATGCTCTCGCAGGGCACCAACGTCATCCGCGAAGCGATGATCATCACCGATGAGACTGAAAAAGTGGTTTCAGTTATAACTGAGGAGCTCGGCCGTGGCACCACGATTATATCGGCAAAAGGCGGGTATACCCAGAAGGACCGCCCGATCGTCTTTTGCGTGGTAACCGCTGCAGAAGTGATCCGGCTGAAAACCATTGTGCATGACGCCGATCCGGACGCGTTCATGGTCGTTGGGCATGCCAACGAAGCGCTTGGTGAGGGATTTAAACCTCTAAACGGGCATACTTAAAGGTTTTTCATAATAAGAGGTGTCGTATGGCTAAATTGATTGCCATGTTGGCGGATATCACTACACTGGATGTTGATGCGATTGTTAACGCAGCTAATTGCTCCTTGCTGGGAGGCGGAGGGGTGGATGGAGCTATACACAAAGCGGCTGGTCCGCAACTTTTGGAGGCTTGCCGAAGACTGGGGGGCTGTGAGACCGGTGAGGCAAAAATCACACCAGGCTTTAACCTGCCGGCGGGCTTCGTGATTCATACAGTCGGTCCGGTTTGGAATGGCGGGCAGTATGGGGAAGCTGAGCTGCTGGCGAATTGTTATCGCAACAGTCTGAAGCTGGCGGAGGAAAATGGGGTAAAAACGATCGCGTTTCCGTCGATCAGCACAGGTGTGTATGGTTACCCGATAGAGATGGCAGCTCGGGTTGCTGTTGAGACTGTGAGATCAATTGACTCCCATCTGAGAAGCGTTGAAGAGATAATTTTCTGTTGCTACTCGCGAAGAGCGCTGGATGTTTACCAGGCTCTTCTATAAAAAAAGGCTTTAACTGAAAACGAAAATCAGTTTACAACTCGTTATCCACGACGGGATGACCAAGTTTGAGCGCCATTTTCTCCAGCAAAGCATCATCGGGGGATTGACCGTTGTAAGTTTCCAGGAATACCGAGAGCATCATATTGCAGTCAGCAGCTTCATGCGCAATGTTTTCTTTACGCATCCGGTCATTATTACGCACCCAGCCGGGTTTGCGCGAAACAATTTCATCAGCTTGAAGCCCTAATCTCGCGAAATCTGATAGCAAGTCCTGTTCTTCCTGGGTTAGTTCGACCGGCAGGATTGCCAGGTAGGCTTCGGCAAGCTCGCCCACTTCAGAAAGGAAAAAGAGCAGTGCGCTTTTTTGGTCTGCCCATTGTAAACCGCGTTGTCGATAGTAATCCTGGATAATTTCTGTTTTCATTGTGGACCTCTCGTAAATTTTACCTGAAGTATTCAAAGGCTGCCTTGTGATAAGATAGGTTGACAGCACAAATCAATCTTCGAGGTTAGCATGACTGAAGTACCTATTCAATGGTTAGCGAATACGCACGCCCTGGAAAACCCAAAATCCAAACTGGCAGCAGAACTATTTCCAATGGGTCTGCCCCAAAAAGTACGCAAGCTCCACAGCGATATCCCGGGATATCGCATGAGCCCGCTAAAGAGCTTGCCCAACCTGGCAAGACGTATCGGAGTGGGGGGCATTTGGGTTAAAGATGAATCTGCCCGTCTCTCGCTTAATTCCTTCAAGGTATTGGGCGGTGCTTATGCAATCTATCGAAAACTATTGGAACGTGGCGGATACCATGAAGATGAACTCACACTCAAAGATTTACTGCAATTAGATGGAGAGCATCGCGAGAAATTGGGTCACCCGGTATTTGCCACCGCAACCGATGGTAACCATGGCACCGGCGTTGCCTGGGCAGCTAACAAAATGGGCTTCCCAGCCATCATTTATGTTCATTCCCTTACGACCAAAGACCGTATCCGTGGAATTGAACGTCAGGGTGGTCATGTTGTTGTGGTTGAAGGTAACTATGACGATGCCGTTCGGCAGGCAACGATCGATGCAGAAAAGAACGGCTGGGAAATCATCTCAGACACTTCGTGGGAAGGTTATGAGGATGTGCCCAGGTGGATCATGCAAGGATATTCCACCATGTTCGTTGAGGCACAAGAGCAGTTCTCGGGACAGGGCTTGAGCCGACCAACACACCTCCTGGTTCAGGCAGGGGTGGGCTCACTGGCGGCCGCCGCGATAGGTTTTTATTCGGTATTGTTTGATGATAATGTACCGCTTTCGATGGTGGTCGAGCCGACCAAAGCCGCCTGCCTGTTCGAATCAATGCGCATAGGTGATGGAAAACCGCATAGTGTGACTGGCGAACTGGACACGATCATGGCTGGGCTGGCATGCGGCGACCCAAACCCCCTGGCTTGGGAGACGCTTAATAACTGTGCCGATTTCTTTGCCAAATGCCCGGATTACGTGGCAGCCAAGGGTATGCGCGTTTATTCAACCCCGCTTCCGGGCGACCCATTCCTGGTCTCTGGTGAATCAGGAGCTGTAACATTGGGTGCATTGATGTACACGATGGAGTATGAGGGTGCTCGCGATCTGCGCGAAGCCATGGGTTTGAACAAGGAATCACAGGTTTTGCTGATCAATTCGGAAGGCAATACTTCTCCTGAAGAATTCCGCAGCGTGGTCTGGGAAGGCAGCATGCCTGTGCCAGAGGAGTTCAAGATTCGTTCCAGCGTGGAGGAGTAATAAAGAACGGCTGCATGGTCAGGAGACCACGAAAGAACCGGGAAACAACAAGGACGCAGAATGGTATCCGCTTTGCGCCGCTACCTCAATTACATCCCAACCTAAGTCACCAAACCTTTGATATGATTAGCGCTTATGGAAATTAAATACGCCCCTGTATTTCAAGAGCAAGCTCCGGAATGGATTCGGCAAATCGTTCATACCGGCACTCGTGATCACGTCTCGAACCCTTACCCAAATCTGGGAGAGGTAGTAACCATCCGTCTTGAGGTACCAACCAAGGGAAAGCCTGATCAAATCATCCTGCGCAGCATCCCAAACGGGGAGCAGCATTTTGAGGCGATGCAACTGATAGAGACTCGCAACCATATGAATTTTTGGGAGGCTGAACTGCTGATCAACGAACCAAAGGTGCCTTACCGTTTTGCAATCCAGGCTGAAGGTAAAGTGTGGTGGTTGAACGCTGCTGGTGTGAGCACCTTTGTGCCTGTGACATCTTATGATTTCAAGCTCCTTGCCAACAACCCGGAAATTTCCTGGTTGAGCCGTTCAGTTTTTTACCAAATATTTCCCGATCGTTTTGCCAACGGCGACCCAGGCAATGACCCTGATGGAGAAATCGAAGCCTACCCGGGTTACACCCGCAAGACCTACCCTTGGGGGCAGGCTGTGCAGACAGAGCGCACTCACATTCCTTTTTATGGCGGTGACCTAAAGGGTATTGAAGACCACCTGGATTATCTGCAAAGGCTGGGTGTTAATGTGATCTATCTGAACCCGATTTTCACAGCCTATACCAACCACCGATATGACGTGGCTGATTTCCGCAATGTCGATCCGACCCTTGGGGGCAATGAAGCCTTGATTTCCCTTGCCAATGCCCTCAAAAAAGTCGGGATGCGCTATATTTTAGATATTGTCCCCAATCACAGCGGGGCTGGGCATCCCTGGTTTCGCGAAGCTTTCAATAATCCCAGCAGCCCGCGCAGATCGGCGTTTTTCTTTGACGAAAATCAAAAGTACGTCTCGTGGATGGGCTTTGGCAGTCTGCCCAAGCTTAATTACAGTGATCCAACCTTGCGAACAGAGATGTTCGAAAGCGACACAAGCGTTTTTGCGAGCTGGCAACTACCCCCATACAGCATCGACGGTTGGAGGGTGGATGTTGGCAATATGCTTGGTCGTTACGACGAGCAGCAATTGGATCAGGATGTGCTGCCGGCAATTCGAAAAACCGTGAAACGAACCAACCCACAAAGCTACCTGATGGGAGAAAATTTCTTTGAGGCAGCAGGACAGCTTCAGGGGGATGCCTGGGACGGCGTGATGAATTACACCGGCTTTAGCCAGCCATTATTAAACTGGCTGAAAGGGTTTGAGGTTGAAGCCCTGCGCTGCAAACCGATCCTGAAGTCAGAAGCAACCCTGAGCACCGAAGCCTTGGTGAGAAGCTGGCAGGAAAACCTGGCAGCGATCCCTTGGACGATGGCTCTGCAGCAATTCAATGTACTTGACAGCCACGACACCACTCGTCTGCGCACGGAACTAATTGGAGACGAAGCTCTGATCCGCCTGGCAGTGATGATTCAGTTCACATTCCCGGGTGTGCCTTGCGTTTATTATGGTGATGAAATCGGATTGGCGGATGAGCCTGGCTTTGCTCAACGTAATTGCTTCCCGTGGGAAGAAGAAAAGTGGGATGCAGATCTGCTCCGCTTTTATCAACGGTTAATATCGCTGCGAAAAGAAAATGATGTTTTAGCTGAAGGCAGTTTCCAGGTGCTTTTCTGGGATGACGACCTGTTGGTATATCAGCGTGTGCTGGGAGAGAAGCGTGTCATCGTGACTGCCAGCAGGATCGACCAACCCAACGGTTTTATTTTGAAGAGTAACCTGGTTAATCCCGATGGTTTGGAGCAGTTGAAGAGCGTGTTTGGCGATGCGACCCTGGTTCTGCATCCCGGAGAATTCAAAATCCCAGCAATACCCCGCGGAGGAGCGATCTGGCTATAGTCGGATTTTTCCGCGTTTCGATTGGCTTATAATCAATTTATGGAAAGTTTGAGGAATAGAACGAAAAAGCTCCTGGCTAAAGTCGTGGATCGAATTACCGGTGTGCGTGAGTTCCTGAAGAAGGCCTACTACAAAGCGAATAAGCTAACAGGCGGATCGCTCGGCATCATCAGGCACACATTCAACAATTTTACGATGATGCGCGGTCCGGAAGCAGCAGCGAGTTTATCCTATTACTCACTTTTTTCTATCTTCCCCATTCTACTTGCAGCCGTCTCCATTGCTTCCACTTTTCTTGAGCAGGAAGTGGTACAAGAAAAACTGCTTGAAGTCATCAGAGAGTTTGTTCCGGTTTCGGCGAGTTTTATCAACAACCTGATCCAAGGTGTCTTGGAACAAAGGGGAGCCTTTACCGTCGTAGCTATTATTGGTCTGGTCTGGTCAGCCAGCAACGTCTTTGACAAAATCATCGTCAATATCAACCGTGCTTTCCCAAAGGGGCGCAACCCGGGTTTTATTCAAAGCCGGGCAATGGCATTGTTGATCATCCTGGTTGTTGTGGTGCTCTTTTTGGGCTCGATTGCTATTGACACAATCCAGAGTATTTTTGAGATCGACAATGTTCAGTTTAATGGAATATTCCTGGTAAAAACACGGCTTTATGAATGGTTGCGATGGGTCATCCCCCTGGTTATCAAGTTACTCCTCTTTATTGCGTTATACACCTGGATTCCACGTAATAAATCAATTCTTTTCAAAGCCCGCCTGATCGGTGCTTTGGTGGCGGCAGGCTTGTGGGAGTTGGCAACCCGCGCTCTTTCCTGGGCGCTGGCGACCGGATTTACCAACTATGAGCCAGTCTATGGCTCGCTATCGTCGATCATCGCTTTGATGACCTGGATGTACCTGACAGGCTACATCGTCTTCCTGGGGGCTCACCTCACACATGCCCTCAATTATCACTTTATGGCGCTCAAGGCGGCCAAAGCAGGGTCTGAGGACTCCGGGTTGGCTGCAAAAGGGGAAAACAGCAATGACTGAGCTTTCAATCTGTATTCTTACGCTAAACTCGCGACTCTTTTTGCAGAAGTGCCTTAATTCTATCCGGCAATACCCGCCAAAAGGCGAGTACGAAATTCTGGTGGCTGATAATGGCTCGGATGATGGCACCACAGCAATGCTGCTGGAAGAATTCCCGGAAGTACAGATCATTGAGAATAAAGAAAACCTGGGTTTCACTAAGCCAAATAACCAGATGCTTCGCCTGGCAAAAGGTGAATTCTTGCTCTTGCTCAATCCCGACACCCTATTAACTGAAGATTGCTTCAGCCCACAGGTTGATTTTCTCAAAGCCCATCCGGAAGTCGGCGTGAGCATCCCCAAGGTCCTCAATGGAGACGGAAGTTTTCAGAGACAATCCAGAAGAGGCGAAGCGACACCTATGGCGGTGATCGGTTATTTCTTCAGGCTTGGAAGGTTATTCCCAAATAATAAGGCACTGAATGGCTATTTGCTTTCCTGGCTGCCGGAAGATGAAATTTCTGAAGTAAAAGCCGTATCGGGGTCGTGTATGTTCATTAGAAGAAAGACCTGGCAAGATGTGGGAGATTTTGATGAACAATTTTTTGCTTACCAGGAAGACAGCGATTACTGTAAGCGAGCCCGTGAGAAAGGCTGGAAGGTGATGTATGTGCCTATCAGCAGCATTATCCATTTTGGCGGTGAGGGCGGTTCAAAAGCTCAGCCTGTCAATAGTATCTACCAGTGGCACGTCTCTTACTATCGTTATTACCGTAAGCACTTCGCTAAACATCATTTTTTCCTTTTCAACTGGATTTACTACCTGTTGATGGCTGCTAAACTTGCCCTGTCTCTACTAAGGAATTTGTTCAGAAATCATTAACTGGTCCTTTGCCCATTCTTGAACAAAGAGATTGACGGCATCTCAAAAACGTTTTCACACTGATGTTTTACAGAAAATTGTAAGTTGCCAGGTTTCGTATCAGAATGAAGAATAGTTCAGGATTTCCTGATTTTTCGTGAAAGGTCGTAACATGGCACAAAAAGAAGTAAAAAAACAAACCACTGAGGAATCGCCTGGTACCTTTTCTGATGCTGAAAAAGCCGCGATGAAAGAGCGCTCAAAAGAACTCAAACGCGAAAAGACCTCAAAGAGCAAGACAGACGGCGAACAGGCAGTTTTGGAGAAGATCAATGAAATGGAGACAGGCGATAAGATAATCGCTACCCGCTTGCATGAATTGATCAAGCAGAACTTCCCCCAGTTGGGCTTCAAGACCTGGTATGGCTTCCCAGCCTACACTAAAGAAGGCAAAGTCATCACATTTTTCCAGGCTTCAAAACGTTTTGATGAGCGCTATTCGACGCTTGGATTTAGTTCGGATGCCAAACTGGATGAGGGCATTTTCTGGCCAACCTCCTACGCTCTTTTAGCGTGGAATGAAGAGGTTGCGGTTGAGATAAAGAAATTGCTCAAGAAGGCACTCGAGGCTACGCCGTAAGGTTGAAAATCCCAACCTGGCCAAGAAAAGAAACGGGCGGGTTTAGGCCCGCCCGTACAGATGACATCGAGAATTGTTTATCGGCTCAAGCGCAAAATTTCAGCTGCAACTGCAGGATCAACATCATTGTGTTCACCCCGGGTAAAGCCCTCTGCCTCAAGGTGCGCCTTCACTTCTTCAGCCACCTGATCTGGGTCTAGCCCATAGGCGGTCAGTGTGGTGGGCATGCCAACACTATGGAAGAAGGCTGCCAGGGCTTCAATGGTTCGGTCAACGCGCTCTGAATACTTTTGCATTTTCTGGTCGAGCACTCGATAACCGAATTGCAATAATTTCTCCTGCTTTTGCTCCCTTTTATACCAAAGCAGCCAGGGCAAAACCACTGCAAGCGACTCAGCATGCGCCAGCCCATAAAGGGCGGTCAGGGCATGTCCGATGCCGTGGGTAGACCAATCTTGCGGCACTCCCACGCCAATCAGGTGATTAAGGGCGTTTGTGCAAACCCACATATAATTTGCACGAGCATCATAATCAGGCGGATCGCTCTGCAAAGCGTGTTCGGCTATCTCATGAATAGCCAGCAACAGCCCTTCAGCCTGTCGGTCCTGTACTACAGCACCAACAGGGTAGGTCAAATACTGTTCCAAAATATGCACGTAGGCATCGACCAACCCGTTTCTAATCTGCTCTTTGGGCAAAGAATAAGTCACTTTCGGGTCAAGGATGGAGAATTGTGGAAAGACTTTCTCGCTTGCAAAAGCGAACTTCTGACCTTTTTCACGGTTGGATATCACGCTATTGCGATTCATTTCGCTGCCAGTGGCAGGCAAAGTGAGAACCACCCCGATGGGTAAGGCTTTTTTGATGCTTGGGCCGAGTCCTTGGGAGAGGATGTCCCAAGGGTCCTCGCCCTTGTATAGAGAAGCTACGGAAATAAACTTTGCGCCATCAATTACCGAACCGCCGCCAACAGCCAATAAGAAATCGATCTTATTCTTCTTGACCAATTTGACCGCCTTCATCAGGGTGGCGTAATCCGGGTTTGGTTCGATGCCGCCAAATTCAAAAATCTGGTATTTTCGAAGAGCGTCAGCAACTTGCAGATATACACCGTTTTTCTTGATTGAGCCGCCGCCATAAAGCAGTAGCACGCGAGCTTTACCGGGAATCAGCTTCTTAAGTCTGGCTATGCTGCCTGCACCAAAGATTATTCTTGTGGGGTTATAGAATTGAAAATCTTTCATTTACGCCTCCAATTATCTACTCAGTTAATAATAATGATATCAAATTAATGGATGTTTCGGGACAGCGTGAAAACTGTCCCTCATTGAAAAAAATAGATCAGGCAAGACCTGGTCTATAAACCGGGTTTTGGATGATAGTGTACGTGGACTGCCTGGAGAAAATCAATCTCCCTGGTCAGTCTTCGCTCAACTTCTTCTGCTACTTCGTGACCCTCACGAACACTGCTGTCTCCGCAGACGAAAATGGTCAAATTCATGACAAGGTACTGACCGAAACGGTGAGCCTGGATTTGTTCAATCCCTTCCAATCCAGTCACATCCTTCAGTAATGAGCGAACCTCTTTGTCCAATGACTGGCCAGGAACAGTATCCATGAGGATGTCGGTAGAATCACGCAGGATCTCGATACCTGACATAAGGAAGAAGACTGCAACGATAGCACCTGCCAGCGGATCTGCCCAGGCAAAACCAAACTGAGCTGCCAACGTGCCAGCCACGACGGCTGTAGCTGAAAAAATATCGTTACGATGATCCAGCGCGAGTGCAACCACTGTCGGATTGTTAGTTTTCTTGCCCACTGTGCGGGTGTAGAGGAAGAGCAACCCTTTGATCAGGATGGTAAAGAGTGCCACGTAGAGCGCAATGGAGTTGATTTCCGAAGCTTCGTTTCCCTGCAGGTAATCAAACAAGGTCTGGACTGAATTCCAGAAAATGGTAAAGGCAGCAGTAATAATGAAGGCTGCGATGACAAGCGCGCCAACACTCTCAAACTGGCTGTGCCCGTAAGGATGATCTTCGTCCGCTGGTTTTCGGGAGGCACGGATAAAGATAGCGACAGCGGTGTTATAGACCACATCGGAAGTGGAATTTATTCCGTCTGCCAGTAAGGCGGAAGAATGAGAGTAAATACCAACCGTTGTCTTAAAAAGTGCCAGGATAATATTTGCGACAAGAGCAAGGTTGATGGAGCGGGAGCTAAGCTTTGAGCGTTGCCCCAGATCTTTGATTATTTCATTTGACTCAAAATGATTTATTGACACTATTTGTCCAATCCTACCGCTTTTCGCACTTTTGCAAGTACTGGACGTCCCAGGTCACGGGCTTTTTCTGCGCCGACAGCAAGAACGGCGTCAATTTCTGATTTATTCTCCATCAAGTGGTTGAAGCGCTCACGGATGGGATGAAAAGTGGTCAACATGGTCTCGAAAAGTTCTTGTTTTAGAGTCCCATAGGCAAGTCCGCCATTGATATAGAGCTGCCGAACTTCCTCAACACGTTCAGGCGTTCCAAAAAACCTGAAGATCTGGAAGAGGTTGTCTGAATCCGGGTTCTTGGGGGCTTCAGGAGGGGTACTGTCGGTAACGATGCGCATCACCTGCTTGCGCAAGGCTTTTTCCTGAGCAAAAATGGGGAGGGTGTTTCCGTAACTTTTGCTCATTTTACGTCCATCGATACCAGGAACGTCCCTGACCTCTTCGGCAAACAAGCCTTCGGGAACTTTGAGGGTTTTGCCATAAATCCGGTTGAGATTTTCAGCAATGTCGCGGGCAATCTCGACATGTTGTTTCTGGTCCAGTCCAACTGGCACCACATCGGAATCATACAGGAGAATATCGGCAGCCATCAGAATGGGGTAGGTGTAGAGCCCCATATTGACGCCATCGTCCGGGTCGCGTCCAAATTCAGCGTTTTTGTCCAGCGTGGCTTTATAGGCATGAGCACGGTTCATCAAGCCCTTGGGGGTGACAGCAGAAAGAATCGTGGTTAATTCCGGGATTTCGTGGATATCTGACTGGCGAAAGAAAATCGCCTTCTCCGTATCCAGTCCAAAAGCCATCCATGATGCGGCCACTTCATAGATCAGCTGCTGCAATTCTGCGGGCGATGGATTGCTGTTGAGGGCATGCAGATCGGCAACGAAATAGACACCGAAGTATTTTTCGGTTAAAGCCAGGGCGGGCTTGATTGCCCCGAAATAGTTACCGATATGGATGTTCCCGGTTGGCTTAATGCCAGTTAAAGATATTTTCATCATGCTGCTCCTGCGAATTTCGTAACTATAAATTATATATCATTCGGAGCGCCATATCAAGTAATTGTTTTTTAGCCTTTTTTCAACCTCGTTTTATGTTTTTGACATCATTTGCTAAATCTGGCATAATACTTAAGTGTCTGAAAGATGACAAGTAACATCAAGATTTAGGTGAAAAGAGCATAGTGGAGTTTGGTCAGGAAGAGAATAGCAATCTGGGTACGATTATTCGGCTCGTTGGAGTCGTAGTTGATGTTGAGTTTGAATCTGGAAACCTTCCTTCCATCTATAATGCGCTCCTGGTAAAAAGACGTTCTGGCGATGACCTGATCCTGGAGATCCAGGAACATGTCGGCACCAAAGTTGTCCGTGCAATTGCCATGGGTCCTACTGCTGGATTGCGTCGGGGAATGTCCGTTATTGATCTTGAAAAACCGATTGAAGTGCCGGTTGGACGGCAGACCCTTGGTCGATTGTTCAACGTTTTGGGGCAGCCGATCGATGGCAAAGGTCCCATCGAAGCTGAGCAAGTTTCCCCTATCCACATGAAAGCGCCAGCAATCAATGAACAGGTAGTTTCACGAGAAATGATCGTGACTGGTATCAAGGCTATCGACCTGCTGACACCCTATCCAAAAGGAGGCAAGGTTGGATTGTTTGGCGGAGCTGGAGTTGGCAAGACGGTTTTGATGCTGGAGTTGATGAACAACACCATCACCAAGAGTTCTGGCGTTGTGGTCTTTTCTGGAGTGGGTGAACGCAGTCGAGAAGGCAACGATATGTGGCTTGAAATGAACGCTTCCGGTCTGATCGATTCTACCATCCTGACCTTTGGACAAATGAACGAACCTCCCGGTGCCCGTTTGCGCGTGCCTTTTACCGCCCTAACCATGGCAGAGCATTTCCGTGATAAAGAAAACCGCCCGGTCCTGATCTTTATTGATAACATCTATCGATTTATCCAGGCGGGCTCTGAGGTTTCGGCTCTCCTGGGGCGCTTGCCCAGCGAAATGGGTTACCAGCCGACGCTCGATTCGGAAATGGGATTGTTGCAGGAAAGGATCACCTCCACCAGTAGTGGCACCATCACCTCTATACAGGCAGTTTATATTCCGGCTGATGATGTGACTGATCCTGCAGTTGCGGCGACTTTTTCACATTTAGACGCGACAACAGTACTCTCACGGCGATTGGTGTCGATGGGTCTTTACCCCGCCATCGACCCATTACAGAGCACCTCAAACCTGCTTACTCCCGATTCCGTTGGAAGAGAACATTACAACGTTGCCATGCAAGTGCGGGCATCGCTGGCACGCTACAATGAATTACAGGATCTGATCGCAATTTTGGGTATGGAAGAACTTTCACTGTCTGACCAGCAGACGGTGATCAGGGCACGTCGTTTACAACGCTTTTTATCGCAGCCCTTCATCGTGGCTGAGGCTTTTTCAGGCAGACCAGGTGCCTTCGTTTCCATCGAGGACACGATCCGTGGATTTAAAGAAATATTGAGTGGCAAGCACGACAGCGTGCCTGAACAGGCGTTTTACATGACTGGAACCATCGAAGATGTGCTAAAAGCTGCCAAGTCGATGGAAACTGACTCTGGAGAAAAACAAGAAAATGAGGAGCCAGTTGATGAGCCGGTTGGATGAGGATAAGAAGACACTCACGGTTGAAGTTCTGAGCCTGGGCTCTGGCGGAATGAGATTGGAGAATATCAGCTCATTACAGCTGGTTTTGGCAGACGGGTCGTGGTTGGGTATACGCCCCGGGCATGCTCCACTTGTTACTGCAACTGGCGATGGTGAACTTAAGTACAGGCAGGAAGATGACGAACAACTCGTTGAGGTCAAAGGTGGCATCCTTATCTTGAAAAATGATTTAGTTAGCATTTTAACAACACACTAAGGGAAAAATGACTGGGCAACCGTGGCAGGATGATGATTTCGAAAAAACCGGGGATATGCCATTCAGGCGAAGAAAGCTCTTCAGCTCACGTGATTTGCGGGCAACGACAATTGGATGGGAAATTGCAATCCCAATTGTCGGCGGACCTTTTCTCGGTTTTATTTTAGACCGACGTTTTGATACCGATGTACTGTGGACTTTTATTCTGCTTGGAATAGGTTTGGTCTCGGCGATCTTTGCGGTAGTGAAACACATACGCTACGAGTTTTATTTGATGGAAAAGGAAAAGAAGGAAGAAGAAAGAAAAGGCATTAAAAAAGAATGGCGGAATTACGATGACGAATGAAAAGGTGAACATTCTTTGGATCATCCTGTGGATTTTTATCTCGGCAGGTTGGTCTGTGCTGTCTTTCCAATGGTTAAAGAAAAGCGTTGAAGAAATTCATCCACAGTCGTCAAATTCCCAATCACACCTAAGTGGTCTGATCATTCGACGGGTATCCGTATTTTTGATAATAGGGCTGCTTTTCTTCCTTGCGCTGAAAACTGAGCCAATCGCCGTGGTTGGCATGGCAATCACGATCACTGTGGCAACCTGGATCCAAGTCATCTTGTACAACATTAAATCCAACAGACAAGACGCAGGATCAAAGGAGAAGTAAATTGGATGTAATAAAACACCCGATCATCTTTACACTTTTTGGGCTTTTCCCAATACGAGATACCGTGGTTTATACCTGGATAACCATGGCTATCATCATTGCGCTTGTACTTATTCTCAAAGTTCTTAAACCCAACCTGCTCGAATTCATCCTGGAATCGATTATCAGCATTGTGGATGACGCAATGGATGTTGACGATCTGCACCCTTATATTCCATTATTGGGCAGTCTGATGATATTCACGCTTACTTCGAACCTCATATCGATCGTCCCCGGCATGAAGTCACCGACTTCAGATCTCAATACGACCATTGCGCTGGCTCTAATCATCGTTTTATCAGTTCATATATACGGTATGATCAAGAAAGGTGTTTTGCCGTATTTGAAAGACTTCGCATCGCCGATCTTGTTATTTCCTATTGAATTGATTGGTCAGTTAAGCCGCACTTTGTCCCTGGCAATGCGTTTGTTCGGCAATGTCCTAAGTGGTGACCTGATTGTCGCGATCGTATTTTCGATCATCCCCTATTTATTACCGATCGCGCTAACCGCTGTGTCATTGGTCTCGGGGATCTTGCAAGCCTTTGTGCTCACAACTTTGGCTGCGTTATTTATCTCGTCCGCGGTCGAAATCAACGAAGAAGATTCAAAAATGAAAGCTGATGGAAAGAAAATGAGAATTAAGGAATTATTGAATAAAAAAATTAGAAAGGATAAGGCTAATGGAGAATTTAAGTCCTGAAGTTCTGATCATCATCGTTACGACAATTGTTTGTGGAGTTGCTATCATGATTGGTACTATGGTTCCCACCTGGGTCCAAGGGAAAGCTGCTGAAAAGGCATTAGAAGGGATGGCACGCCAACCTGATGCCGCTCCTCAATTGCGTACCGCGATGATCATTTCAATGGCTTTGATGGAAACGGCATCTATCTACGTATTGCTTGTCGTCCTGGTGCTTTTGTTCGCGAACCCATTGATAACGCGATTTTTTGGAGGCTAAGCCATGCTCGATTTAGACCTTGGAACCATCATCTGGGAAATCATAAACTTCCTGGTTCTGACGGTGATCCTCTACTTTTTGGTTTTCAAGCCAATGACCAAACGTGCTGAAGAACGTGCGGCCGAAAAAGCTGCCACGCGGGCTGCTTTGCTAACCGACCGGGAAACAGCAGCCTTGAAATTGGCTGAATTGGATGAGCGATTATTGAACCTGGATGAAGAAATCCAACAGCTTACAGATGAGGCATATGAAAACAGCCAGATCCAGCAAAAGGATTTGCTGGAGTCCACCCGCGAAGAAGCCAACCAGATCATGATGGATGCAGTCAACGAAGCTCGCAAAGAGCAGGAAATCGACATCAAGCGTTCTCAGATGGACCTGGTAGATACCGTCATCAACCTATCGAACAACACGCTCTCACGGGTTACACCGCCAAAAGTGCATGACGAACTGATTGAAGAGTTGAGCCGCACCATTTGGAATATGGGCAAGACCGATATGCGTATGGTTCAGGGGATTCGTGATTCGCTGGCAGATCGTATTCCAACGGTAGAAGTGGCAGTTCCGCGTGAGTTAAGCACCGAACAGCATATGAAGTTAATCAGCACGTTCAACGCCCTGGCAGACAAAGAAGTAGATCTCGAAATCACCATTCAACCAGAGCTGGTGGCTGGCATTAAAGCCCGCATTGGAGATATCGTTTTGGACAATTCAATAGGTACCCATTTGAATTCCCTTCGCGATGAAATCAATCTGAAGTTAGAAACGGTGGCGGCACCGGAAGATGAATGATTTGGATCTTGCTGCAAAAACCAGGTTGTCTGAACTTGCCGAGCGACTGCGGGTAAGCGACCCACTCTCGGTTGACACCGAGCTTTTTCTTCAGCAGGTCAATTCAAGAGTGCAGGAGCAACTCAAACCCAAGCCCAAGAGCCTGAACACTGACTTTGTGATCAGGGAGATGCAGTCGCTGAGCCAGGGGCAACAACACCGCGTTTCTGTCCGAAGTGTGGGTACAGTCCAGCACATTGGCAACGGCATTGCCACTCTGAGCGGTATGCCGATGGTACACCTGGAAGAGTTGGTGAACTTTCCGAATGGTGTGCAGGGCATGGTGCTTAACCTGGATCGTAAGCATGTGGATGTAATTTTATTGGGTCCTGACACTGGTATTCGCGGCGGCGATGTGGCGGAGGCCACGGGAAGACGCCTGAGCATCCCGGTGGGAATGTCTTTTTTGGGAAGAATGGTTGATCCGCTGGGTCGCCCGCTGGACGATAACCGCCCGATCATTCCCTCCGAATTTCGATACATTGAACGGATCGCGCCAGGTGTCATCGCGAGAGCTCCGGTGGATACCCCTCTGTATACCGGGACAAAAATAATCGACACACTCTTGCCCTTGGGTCGCGGTCAACGTGAACTAATCGTCGGAGATCGGCAGATTGGCAAGACCACCCTGGCAATTGATGCCATTTTGAGTCAAAAAGGCACTGATGTTAAGTGCGTATATGTCTCCATCGGACAAAAAAAGACTTCGGTCTTGAACGCCATCGAAACCCTCAAGGCTGGTGGTGTGCTGAATCAGACAGCAGTCATAATTTCGAGCCCTGACGATCCGCCGGCATTACGTTACCTTGCACCTTATGCTGGAGTAACGATTGCAGAGTTCTTTTTAGACTTGGGCATGGACGTATTAATTGTTTACGACGATCTTTCCAAACACGCCGACACCTACCGTGAAATGAGTTTACTGTTGCGCAGACCACCGGGACGTGAAGCCTATCCGGGCGATATTTTCTACCTGCACTCTCGCCTATTAGAAAGAGCCTGCCGTTTGAATGAGGAGAATGGCGGGGGGTCTATCACAGCACTGCCGATTGCGACAACTCAACGTGGTGACATTTCAAGTTACATCGTTACTAACCTGATTTCGATCACCGATGGGCAGATTGTTTTGGACGCAGACGCCTTTAATAAAGGCAGCAAGCCGGCTATCGATATCGGCAGATCGGTATCGCGCGTTGGTTCAGCCGCGCAAGAGAAGGCGATGAAATCTGTGGTGGGAGCATTGAAGCTGGAATTAAGCCAATATGAAGAGGTTGCCCGTTTTGCCAGGTTTGGGACCGAGGTAAATGATGCCACCCAACGGCAGATCGAACGCGGGCGACGAGTGGAAGCGCTCCTGGGACAGGGCCCCAACAAGCCT
The DNA here is from genome assembly GCA_964507335.1 of uncultured Anaerolineaceae bacterium. GTDB lineage: Bacteria > Chloroflexota > Anaerolineae > Anaerolineales > Anaerolineaceae > Mesolinea. The sequence continues at coordinate 23,034 of CAZDPK010000020.1, forward strand.
GTAAAGATGGAAGATCAGGTTATCCTCTTTTATGCACTCACAAGAGGTTTAATGGACTCCATCGATCCAGCGGACATTCCCAAATTTTCGTCAGATATGATCCAGTATATTCATAATCATGCCGCGCAATCCGTTGACCAGATCAGGTATCACCGGGAGCTCACCCAGGCGGCAGAAGACGAGCTGGTTCAGGAATTTGGTAATTTTGTCTCCTATTGGGAGAAGAAAGTGAAACGAACCTCATGAAAATGATCATGGCAGTTGTTCCACGAAAATGCGGAGATGAAGTTTTAGCTTCACTGATCGACTCTGGCTTCACCGCCACATACTCGGAAACCCGGGGCGGCATGCTGCGGCAATCCCAGCTGACAATGTTTATTGCAGTGCGGAGCTCTGACCTGCAAAAAGTGCTCGATATCATCAGTTGTTCTTGCTCTGGGGAGACCACGATCCATCGTGGATACGGATTGACCGTTGTCGGAGAACTGGACGAGCCACACCCATTCAATGAAGGAAAAAAACTGGGGCACAGTGGTGCCGTTGTCTTTATCTGGACGCTTGACCGCTACGAATTGCCATAAGGGAAGCCGATGTCAGAAGGAAATGAACGCGCTCAATCCCGCCTTGAAAACCTGCAGGCGATCGAGCCTCTGATTTCCTCACTGCGAGTGATCTCGTTGAGCACCATGCAGATGGCGATGAACCGACAGGCCACATTGGATGAATATGCAGGGAGATTCGGCGAAGTTGCCGACCTGGTGCGGAAGTCTGTTGACCGCAAACCAGTGATTCAAGAAAGCGAAGAAGCCTTTGACTTTCGTCCAATCCAACAACATCAGGTTCTGGCGGTCATTGGCAGCACGCGCGGGATCGTGGGCCAATATAACAAAAACCTCGTGCGCCTGACCAGGCAATTCCTGGACGAAAACCAGAGTGAGTCTATCCGCGTTCTGGCCTTTGGTCAGCGCATTCAACCCCTTTTACGGCAGGAGGGGATATCTTTTACAAGCCAGGGCAACCTGAGCAGTGGATCCTTGCCGGATTATGACGTGGCAGCCAGGCTCATACGAGCATGGGACAGAGGGCTGGAAGAAGGCAGTTTAAATAAAATTGCGATCTTATCTTACCTCCGTAAGGAATCTGCCACGGACTACCAACCAGCCCTGACCGAATTACTCCCGAGAAAACACGACCAATTACATGATGTGGATGAAGAAGAGCACGACTCCTGGCCGTTACCGATCATTGAAGGGAATCCCGAATTGATCTTCGAAAAGATTGAAAGTCATATCATTGCCATTCAGTTTTACCGCTTAATTTTGGACTCTGTAGCTGCGGAGAATCTTTTCCGTTTCCGTCTGTTGGAGGAGGCAAAGGAGAATACTTCCAACCTGTTGGAAGAACTCACGCTCGAGGTGCGTGCTAACCGCCGCAAAGAGATCACCCAACAATTGCAGGAATTGCTGGCGGGGTCTGGTTTGCTCGCCCAGCGTTAGCAGGTGGCTTTTCGTAGAGGAGGCCTGCCATGGTCTCCCGTTATCTCGTGTGGTAAATTGTTCGGGACGGCATGACAACCATACCCTACAGAAACGCCTTTTCATAAACCGGACTCCATTTCTGAACCCGACAAACCAATCTCGCGAAGGTATGCTTCATGTTCCATTTAATCTGATTCAGTCTATGTAAAGCGGTCTTTTTGCCCCTAAGACCCATCCCAAAACCCGCACTTGACTTTTCGATGCCAATCCCCTATAATACCAGTTCCATTGCGGGGTAGAGCAGAGGTAGCTCGTCGGGCTCATAACCCGGAGGTCAGTGG
>CAZDPK010000021.1:0-24371 GCA_964507335.1 uncultured Anaerolineaceae bacterium
TACCTCGACATGCTCAGCTTGATCATTTCACCTTTTTGGTCAAAAGTCATGCGGGCGAAATGGTTGTGGCTCTTGGACTTGTATTCATACTGCTTTTTCAAAGTGACCACATATCTTTGGCTGGATTTGACCAGATCGTACTGGGTGCGGTGTTCTTCCACATTATCGGGGTCGAGCGTAAAATTCGAGAGTTGCGGGTTAATTGCCACTGTGGCATCGTCCAACCCGGGTAAGTAATTTTTGATGACACTCTTGATCTGCCCCAGGATCTCGCTGGGCATTTCGTCAGCAGCCACTACCAACTCTTCCGGAGAATCACTGATGGTCTTCAGTTCCGGGGTGACCGTTGGGCGGATGGCAGGCTTGCTAACTTCCTTGATGTTCCTGGCAGTTGCCAGTGGGTCCCCATAAAGCACAAAGGAGAGAATTGTTTTCTGATCTTCGCCATCCAGGTACCCCTGGTCGGCGGTCATTTTCTTCGCCAGTGCCAGTTTGGCTTGCATGAGAGAATAACCAGCTGACTGACCATTCACAATATGCTGCCAAAAATGCCAGGCAAGCAAATCGGCGGCAATCAGGGGTCTGTTGACTGAGCCGTAGGCAATACAGGTTGAGCCGACAAAAGCACGCGTGCCACTGGCGAGAAAATTTAGCGCGATTGATTCTTTGACCGCTTTTTCGAGGATATTGGCACCATAACAAGCCTCGCTCAATACCAAGGCAGGTGCAGAGCTGCTTGTCGTGAAGTTCTCGGGCAGCATTGCCACCGGATATTCCGGTCCCTGCTCACGTTTGGTGAGATCTTTTTGTCCATACCATTCAGCAGAATCCTTAAGTCCATGTAAATTGAAGTAGGCGTACTTGGGATTGCTGGTTTGTCCTGAGAGGAGGTTAGCATTGGTGACAGGAGGTGAGGTTCTGAGACGTTCAGCCCGGTCGATTGTCGAGAAAACCATCGAAGAAGGCGATTTCCATACTTCAGCCGAGCATGCCAGGTTGTTCGATCGCTCAAAACGAGTCGAGAACTGAGCCAAGGAACGATTGAGACCATCCAACCACCGGGCGAAGGGATTATTTTCAATTGATTTTTTTGTTTTAACTTTAACGTCGTACTCGTTATTTAAGAAACGCAGTTGCTCCAACAGATAACCTGCATCGTTTCCACGCTCATCTGGCAGGCGCCCAACCGGCCACTGCTGGATGAAATAGTTTTCATCAATAGTGGCATAAGGGTTGTCGGAAGGCACGTTGACGTCGCTATCATCGGTAGGATTCGGTAACATGTGGAAGGGCACGATTTCATCAGCGCCTACGATCAACAGCGCGCCGATCATCTCACCGCGGGATGCCAAAACCTTGTCCAGGTCGGTCAGCGCTAATTTTAACTTCCAGCCGTCAGGCTGGCTTATGGGTGTGAGTCCAAATTCCTGCGTGCTTTGAGGATCATCAGGAACAAATACACAACTGTTCCAACCTGGCAGGCTGACGATCTTTAAAGAAAGGTCCCGCATAGCTTCAATAATCACTGCAGCTGTGTTTTCACCATACTTCTTGACCAAATTCAAACGCGAAGTCATGATCACGTAGGAGGGGAAACGCCCATCCGTCCGGATTAACTCGGATTTTTTGATCTTGTTGGCAATGGTGGCGAAATCGGCTTCAATCTCCTCAATAGCTTTAAGCGCGGCAATGGTTTTGGGATCCTGGGTCGACATACTTTTGCTCATTACCGGCTCCACGACTTGAGTCGGGCTGTCCCGGTATTGCTCAGGTGGTGCGGTGGCGATTTCTTTCACGAAGAAAGAACTGGTTGGAACCTCTGAATAATCTACGGAGGTATCAAAAAACTCGTCTTCGTCTTCAAACATAAATGAGGAAACCTGGTTAGCGAGGGTCGGTTGTTCATCCAATAATTCACTGGCTAATTTTTTGCTGGTGGGCAATTCGGGTTCACCACTGCTCACAAATTCGGATTTTGAAAGTACATTCCAGCCTAATTCAGCTGCAATAGTGGCAGGCACAGGCAGGTCGAGAAAAACTTTAAGATCTTCAGGCCAGAGAGGTTTGAAATTATGGTTTGGACCAAGCAAACGGTTGACCACTTGTCCACTGGCGTCGTGGGCAGCGCTCCAGTGCAGTCTTTCAACGCCCTGAGCATCATCACCATTTTGCAGGTCGGCAACGGCTGCCATGATCTTGATTTGAACACAAGAAGGCCAACGAGAGGAGTAAATAGCACTCAGGGTTTGCAAGAGTGTGAAGTTGCGGTTCTCCTGGACGATTCGCATATGGAATACAGCTGGTAGAGCCACTTTTGGATTATGTGCCAGTGATTCCATGACAGCTTTTTCTGCTGCAGTCAGGTCACCGCTTTCGTAGGCATCGCGTGCCTGGACCAATGCTGGCAGCCAGGCAGCCCGTGCATCAGCACTTGACGCGCCGCGCTGCAGGTAGGCTTTGGTAGCAGAGATATCCGGATTGTTTTGACTGGTCAATTGGTCTAAAAGAGTTGCCGCTTCGGTAAACTCGGGGTCAAAACCAAGAATCTTTTCCAGGTTTGTGGCTGCCATTTCTGTGTCGCCAAGTTCTGCCAGGATATGGGCGTACATATAGTTGACCAGTAGATCACCAGGATAACTCGCTAACCAGATCAAGGCTGCTTGACGAGCGAATTGAAATTCACGGTGGACGATGGCGGTCTGCAGCAGCGTGAGGAATTTACCCCGGCGTACAATTAAAACTTCATCACTTTTACGGGCGGAATAGGGTCTCATTTTCGTTTCGGTGCCTCCTGGAGGTTATTGACCAGGTTCAAAGCCACGATCGCGGCTAATTGCCGGCGAATGCTTTGATCTGAAGGGGAAAGTTGAGCTGCCTGGCGCAGCATGTATTCGGCATTACGATAATCACGACTTTCTTTATAAGCCGCAGATGCCTGTAGATAGGCGCGGGGATCTTTCCCGACCATGTCAATGGCTTTGTGGTAAGTATCTATAGCGTTACCGACTTCGCGTCGGTCCTGGTAGGTCTGACCCAACTCAAGGTATGCCTCAATCAAGCTTGGATCGAGTTTGATTGCTTTGGCAAGGCGGTCAACTGCCTGGTCAAGGTTACCTTTGAGACGATCAATCTTGCCAAGTGAGATTAGTGCCTGCGGGTTTCCAGCATCTATCGAGAGGCTGTATTGCAGATTTTTCTCCGCCTTTTCAAACTCCCTGGCTTCAATTTGGTAATCAGCCAGCTGGTTGAGTACCAAAGGATTCTCAGGATGAGTATCTGCAAGGTTCTGCAAGGCGGTCAAGGTACCATGCGGGTTCGAACGATGATCGAGTTCGATCAAAAGTAAATCGAATGGGATTGGGTCTGCAACCGCAGTTTTAGCTGCCTGGATGGTAAGCCGGGCGAGATTGGGGTTGTCTATTGCCATTTCGGCTTCTGCTTTGAGAAGCAAGGCTTTAGGGTGGTCCGGGCATTTCTTGAGCGCCTGGCTGATTACCTGGGTAGCCATATCAATATCACCCTTAGCCAGGCAGGAATCGGCGATCGAAACGTAATATTCAGGATTTTCTGGCTCGAGCTGGGCAGCTTTTTGCCAGCACTGGATGGCTATTTGATGTTCTCCCAATTGCTGATTAATTTTAGCGAGAGAATCAAGTGCTTCCGGATTTTCCGGGAAAAGGTCGGAAGCTTTGCCAAAGTAATCTTTTGCGGCATGATAGTCTTTCTCCAACAATTTAACATCTCCCAGCAGCTGCCAGTAATGTGCAGATTTGGGAGAAATCCGAAGCGCATCCTCAAGATGTTCAGCCGCCTTCGAGTAATTGCCGGCATCCTGGTACATCATCGCGGCGAAGGTGTGCCATTCGGGCTCGTCTGCCCATATCTGAAGGGCTTTTTCAATAATCTCAGCTGCGGCTTCTGGTCGCTCCCGGGTGGCAAATGCTTCGATTGCGAGAAGGATAGGGTCAAGGGGCGCCTTTTCAAGCAGTTCATGCGCAATCGCTGCACTGTAGGTTGGGTCGAGGTGCAAGTTCAGGATTGCGTTTTGAGTCAAAACTTGTGGATCATCCTCATAGGCAGACAGAATCGCGTCAATTCGTTCAGGGTTGACTAAAACCGAAAGAACCTGGGCAGCCTGGCGACCGCTATTAATCAGTTGGCTCATTTTATTTTCATCATCCCAATGACCGTTGAAAACGGCCTGTCCGATTTTCAGTTCGGACATCAATTGGGAGGGTTTTAGAAAGCGTCCAGCAACTGCAATTTGCTCTTCAAGGAATTCTGACTGGTTTTGCCCGGTGAAAAGTTCTGGAGCGTGGCGTGCAATGTTCAAAAGCATGGCATTGTTGTGATGACGGTAATTATCAGATATATAGGCAGCGAGAAGTTGATTGGCTATCGGGTTGATTCGCACAATTGTTATTGAACTGGCGAAGCATTGGTTGGAAGTTTGCCAGTCGGATGCTTCCCAAGCAGCAATCCCGCAGGCAAGACAAGCCCAGATCCATTCAAAATGGCGGGAAATATTGAAGGCAGATTCCTCCTGGTGGAGCGCTTCCGCTTCTATTGCGATGCGAGCCTGCTCAAGATAGCTTTTAGCACTTTGTTCCTCCCCAGCTTGTTTCGCAAGCAGAGAACGCACTGCCAGGGTGAAGGCTGTATCAACCTGGTCTGCCATGAAATGTTCCCATATCATGGCAACTTTGGGAAAATCCTGCTGGATCATCGCATCGAGGCAGAGCATTTGAACTAAAGGATAACAATTCGTCTTTTCCTGGGATTGCGAGGTGAGATAATCCAGTATTCCTTCCAGTCTCTGGTTATTACGTAAGGCTAAAGCAAGCCCAGCCTGGATTTCGACGAGTTCGGAGCTTGAAGGATCGTTTTTCTGAGCAAGGTCTGCATGCTTTTGAGCAGCATTGAGATCACCTGTAACTCTTTCCAACTGGATTATGCGCAAGTAAAGCCCGGTCACTGTATAGGCGGGGAAATCACTGGAAGTCTGCATCTGAGCCTGGTCTACCAAACAATCATTATCAGTGCTGAATTCCAAACCCTGGATGAGAGTACTAAGCTTTTCCATGGCAGGCAGGAATTGGCGGTTTGAGGTCAGAACGTCACTGAGAAGAATCGGGTAACAGGGGTGATTGCCTAATGAGGTCGCCAACTCCTGGGTCAATTGAAGCGCGGCAGCACCATCTCCCAGTCGTAAGATGGAATAAACCAGGTTGCGGGTTTCCTGGAAGTCGGGGGAAGGATTGCCTGAAATTGCCCTCTGGATGATTGATGAAGCTTCTTCTGTTTGGTCCAGGTGCAGGTAGAGATTGGCGACATCCACATACTCCTCAGTCGTGATACCTTCAATAGCAAGCATGCGGTCGAGCGTAGTTTTGGTTTCTTCCAGGTCGTTCAAGCGCGCATAGGTGCGTGCCAGGGTGAGATAGAGGGTCTTGTCCTCAGGCCGGAGGTGAATAGCGTCTTTAAGGACCTGGATGGCTTCTTTTTCATTTTTCTGATCGCTCATGAATTCACTGAACCAGAGCACATTTTCCAGATCAGCCGGTGCGATTTGCAGGCTGGCACGGGCGGCATTGAAAGCCTCGTTATTTAATCCAGTTTTTAGGTAAGTTTTGGTGAGCACATGGCGTGTCTCGAGGTCATCCGGGTTTACCAGCATGGCTTCTTGCAACGAAGCAAGGCTGATGTCATTTAAACCCAGGTTCAAAGCGGTTTTTCCGATTTGCAGTTGCAGGTGATGGTACGATCGTGGGGATTTGGACTGGGGGTTATCCAGTAATTTCAGGTAGCTTTCGTAGGCTGATTCGTGATTGCCGATGGCGGCATTCAAATCCGTTGCCAGCATTGCCAGGTCAAAATCCTGCCTGAGCTTATCATGATTGTTCAATAAGGCTTCCAGCAAACCTTCCAATTCTTTTTGGTTCACTTCAGGACGCTGTTTATTCAATTCAAGCAAACAGTTGGCATAAGCCAGCAGTGTGTCTTCGCGATGGAGTGAATTCCATGCAAATTGTAAAAGTTGTCTGGCGCTGATGGCGTTGTCCATTGCCAGGTAAGTTTGCCCCAGGACCAGGGCTAGTTCTGGATCGCTGGCGTAATCATCTGCAAGTGGCTCAAGGATATCCCACGCTTCGTTGGTGTAGCCCTGCTTCAACAAGGCACCAGCCAACAATTTGCGCACCTCAGGATTTTCCTGGTTGAGAGCAAATGCTTGCTTTAGAACGGCGATGGCATCGGTGGTTTGTTCGTTTTCAAGGTAAAGCTTACCGAGTGCGCTCATTATCAGAGCATCACCAGGAAAAGCCGCTTTGGCTTTCCGCAGAGCTTGGGTGGCGTTCTCGTTTTCACCTAATTGAGTCCAGATCTTTGCCAAAGAAAGCCAACTGGATGGTTTTTCAGGTGCAACTTCGGAAGCCTCTTCCAACAATTTTACTGCTCGTGCTTTTTGACCGGAATTGATCAAGGCATTGCAAAGGATTACCAGTGCTTCTCCATCCAATTGATCACGTGAAAGGAAATTCTCCGTGATCGGTATGGCTATTTCGGGCTTGCCAGCTTTGATTGCGATCTCGGAATACGTGAGCAAATCTTCTCGTTGTGATTGGGTAGATTGGCTGATCAGTTCCTGGTAAATATCAAGCGCTTTTTCTTCCTGCCTGGTCTGTAGATAGAGCCTGGCAAGATCTTGCTTGTTTGTTTTGTTTTCTGGCTCAAAGACGGATAACAAGGCTGAAGATTCGATGGCATTATCCAGGTTTGCCAGGCGTTGGTTGATCCTGGCTGCCAACTTGATTGTAGTCAGATCGTTCGGGTCATCCTGGAGGGCTTTTCGGATAAACTCGCCAGCTGTTTTATATCGCTTCTGGTCAAAAGAGTATTGAGCTGCCTTCAGATTATCGCTTTCAAAATTGAAACGGGAGGATTGCGTCGGTAGGGTTTTTCTTTGAAGGGCATTGTCCAAAGCTGAATGGACATCCACCGATTTTTCACGCATTTGAGGATATCGAAGCGCGAATATGGCGTTGGCATTTTCATCTTCTACTTCGTTGAGTAGGTCGAAGGCGAAATCGACCTCATCCTGGCTTACTAAAAACTCCGCGTATTGATTGCGGTAGTCACTGTTATCGGGTTCAAGCTGTAAAACCTGCTCCCAGGTTTTGCGAGCTTCTTCGGGATCGGTTCTTTCGAGTTCCAGTGCCATTTTGTGCAATATGGACGCCTGGTTTCTGTTGATTGCCTTGAAGGCAAATGCAAGCGCTTCCCTGGCTTTATCCACCTGACCGGCATACTGGTACATGGCAGCCAGATTCTGATAGGTTTCAATCGGGGTGTCTTTTGTTTCGGAATGATTCTGGATCAGCAGATTGTTGGCAAGCAGCTTGATAAAGGATTCGGTAACTACACCACGCAACAGGTTCAGGACCTGAACCTGCAGGTGCAGGCTGGCACCATCCAAAAACTTGGCAATGAAGTCAAATTGCTCATTCTCAGCCATTGGCAGTCTCTTAAGTAGTGCAACGATGCATTGAGCCATTTCGATTGAATTGTCATTTTTCGTTGTCGCCGCCAATTCTGACAGAGCATCTTCAAAATCAGGACACAAGGATGGCAGAACCGCCAGACTGGCAGACCAGGCATGCAGCCTGGTTTTTCCTTCCGTCAGAAACCCAAGTAGTCCTTTCCAGCTGGAACCTCTGAGTCGGAATTCGCGCAACTCAAGCGCCAGCAACGTGGCGTCTTTCAGCGTGGCAGGTTCCAGACCTGTCAAGCGAACAGTATCGAGTGTCTTTACTGCCTTTTCGAGTAAATCCGGTGAAACAGGTGTGAACAGATCGCTCAGGTCTTTGTCAACCAAGCTTTCGTCGAGGAGGAACAACGAGAGCATGGCAGGGTGCCATCGCTCAGGGTCATCACCAACAAAATCATACCAATGAAGAGGAAGTTCACGGTTATCCAACTCCCTCCATAAAAGCAAATTCTCGCGATACGCTGCGATCAGTTTCCGGCTGACCTTATGGTTAAAACGTGAGACAAGCTCTTTAAGCAGCCAATCTATCGCCATCGTACATCCTTTCGCTTGCCAGAACTAAGGCAAGATTCCGGTATAGGGTTTTACAAAATAGTAGGCTCCCGCGAACAAGAGGATACTGAGAAATACCAGGAAAATCCCGATTCCAGTATTTGACTTTGCCAGATCATTCAAGGAACCGATCAGCAATGAGGCGTTTCCAACCAAGCCGGAAACGCCATCGGTGATGCCCTTATCCGCCAGCTTGGTGGTGGCATCGGCAATGGTCTGAATATTGCGGTTCATGGCTTGTTTTGCCAGGATAAAAATGCTCAAGACCAGGCAAACAATACCAAGTGCAAATAAGACCACTGATACGGTTAAAACGATTTGATTTCCGCTATCAAACATAAAAAACCTCCAAACAGAATTCTGTTGGAGGTTAAGATGCAACTCCTATGCCAGAGGCAGCGGTTGTTGACCGGTTTTGAGAGGGGGGCTGGAAATGTCAAGGGGAAGGTGACCGAGGTCGATGGCGGCTTCGTCACACAGTAAAACAGCTCTCTCCATCGCATTGCGAAGCTCTCGGATGTTACCAGGCCAGTTATAGTTGACCATAGCTTCCATGGCTTTTGGTGAGACATCCAGGATATTCTTACCCATGCCCATGTTGTATTGCTGAAGAAAGTAACCTACCAGATCGGGAATGTCAACCTTCCTTTCCGACAGAGAGGGCAGGTCCAGATCGACTACTTTGAGGCGGTAATAAAGGTCTTCGCGGAATTCATGCTTGGCGATCATTTCCTGCAAATTGCGATTGGAAGCTGCCACTACCTGGACGTCCACGCTAATCAAAGTTGTGCCTCCAACCCGACGGAAAGAGCGTTCTTCCAGTGCCCGCAGGAACTTGGCTTGCAGATCCATTGGCATAGATGAAATTTCATCAAGGAAGAGAACTCCGTCGTCAGCGATTTCCATCAAGCCGTTTCGGCGGTGTGTTGCGCCAGTGAAAGAGCCAGCTTCGTGACCGAAAAGTTCCGATTCAAACATGGTCGATTGGATGGCAGGGCAGTTGACGTCAATGAAAGGTTTGCCCGACCTGGGTCCACTTTCATGAATGTAGCGGGCAAGAACTTCCTTGCCTGTGCCGGTTGGACCGGTGATGAGCGAGGACACCGAGGCTTCAGCCGCCCGGTGCGCCAATTCGATGATTGCTTTCATTTTTGGGGTTTTGCCAACGATGAATTTGTCCAGGCTGGCTTTGCCTCTCAGATGATTCAATTCCCGGCGCATGGCGACCATTTCTGAGGCACGTCTAATCGATTTTTCCAATTCGAGTAGATCCAATGGCTTTTCCATAAAATCCTGGGCACCATTTTTCATCGCTTCGACAGCCATACTCACTTCACCGTGAGCGGTGACGATAATCACCTGGGGCCGGCGCGGAAGCCGGGAAGTCTCAGCCAGCAAGTGAGGTCCATAGCCATCAGGCAGGCGCACATCCAGGATAATGATATCCGTGCCATCCTGCCCCAGAATTGCACGCGCATCTGCCAGCGTACCAGCTTCCTGAACTTCGTAACCTTTGGTTCTCAGAAACTCTGCGACAACCATGCGAGCGGTTTCTTCGTCGTCAACAACTAAAATTGATGCAGCCATAAATTTCCCTTCTTAAGCCCTTGGAAGCAGAACGTGGAACACACTGCCTCCAGGAACACTGTCAACGTAAATATTTCCTTCATGAGCGGTGACAATTCGCTTCGTGATTGCCAGCCCAAGCCCAGTTCCACTTGACTTGGTGGTCAGGAAGGGCTCAAAGATGTGCTCCACAAGGTCATCCGGAATTCCAGGTCCGGTATCGGCAACGATTATCTCACATTGTGGAGGAATAATCTGGTCTGAAGCCTGCAGCAACTTGATGTTCAGACTGCCACCACGTTCATCCATGGCTTCGATGGCGTTGCTGATCAGGTTTACAAAGACTTGTTCAATTGCACGCGGGTCTGCCTTGACCAACAGCCGGTCTTTTGGAGCAGAAAAATTGTAAGTTATGTTCAATTTTTTCATGCGTGGATCCCATTTATCTAGAATCGCAGGGATCAGATAAGAAAGATCTACCGGCTGGATTTGGTATTCAACAGGTTTCGAGAAGGTGAGGGTCGACTTGACCAGGTGGGTCAGTCGGCTGCAATCGTTCTGCAGTCTTTCCACGAGGCCGGCATAGGGGGCATCGGGGGACATCTTCATACCAATCAGTTGCAAGCCAGTTGAAATACTGTTTATCGGATTCTTGACTTCGTGAGCAAAGATAGCGGTGACCTCTCCCAGGAACGCACGCTGCTCCAATAACTGTGAATGCGCACGGATCTTCTCGCTCTGACTCAGATCCCGCAAGAGTAGAACGATACTTCGAACCACGCCTTCTTCTTTTACTGGCAGGCACAACACTTGGGCTGGAAAGCTGGCTCCCAGGCGGGTGTTGAGGTTGAGGTGATGACCAACCAGGGTGGGATTCCCTTGCTGAGCGTTTTTATAAAGGGTTGATAGGGTTTCATTACCAATTAGAACCATCTCCGCGCGTTGTTGAAAAACCTCTTTACTGGCGTAACCAAGCATGGATTCTGCGGCAGGGTTCAGCTCCGTGATTCGCAGATCCGGGCTTAACACGATCACCCCTTCTTCCAGGTTGTCTGTCACAGTCTGCTGGATGCGTGCCAGTTTACGGATGTTGCGCATAGTTGTTCCGGCTGATTCCAGCGTCAACAGGTGCCTGAGCGCGGAGCTGGTATGAACACTCAGCAAGTTCAGGTAACGGAGGGTTTCATTATCGGGGACGAGACCGAACCCGCCAGCCAAAATCAGGCCTTGTAACTTGTCATTAATGCTTAACGGGATGCTGAAAAGATAACTTGCTTCGATCTCCTGACTCAACTCTTCGAACGAGGAAAGCGTTGGTTTGCCTTCGCGCCATAGTATCGTCGATTCCATCTTTCCCAGTTCACTTACTTTTACTTGTTCGGGGAAGTATTGAGCGATTTCAGAATTATGTTCCTTTGCAAGGCTAAGGGAATCGCCAAAACGTCGATAGACAAGAATAAAATCCGGTTTACAGGTTTTCGCAATAATCATAAGAACCAATTGGTAAAGCGCGGCCACAGTTGGCTGCTCCGCCAGTTCGGTCAGGAGCTTGAGGTTGTCGTAGCGATACTCCTGGTCCAAAAGGTCTTGCCTGAACAGGTTTTGCTCATGGAGAGCTGAAAAGACTAGCACGACCACCTGGTTGGTGAGACTGAGCGAGTAAATTCTTAAGAGCACCGGCAGAAGTTCACCACTGGATAGCTGGATAGAAATTTGCCTTGCTTCTTCTGTGCTGGGGTTGGTATCAGGTTCTTCAGGGATCAAAGCCGAGAGTCCGAGTTTCTGAAGATCGGTTTTGGGATAACCGCTCAGATCCAGGAAAGGCTGGTTTGCCAGTACGAGCTGGTCTTTGGCACGCAGATAAACCACAGCTGGTTCTGAAATCAAGTTGAGTAGGGCAGATTGATTTAATATCTGCAGATCGCCTGCGAGCGCGGAGTCATTCGTACTACCCTGGAGGGATCGGTCCACAGCAAGACCTGCTTAATTTTTGGAGTTAGGGCGCAAATGGGCAGGCAGAATGCCTTCCATTGAGCGATATTTGGCAACGGTTCGGCGGGCGATCGAGATGCCATCCTCTTCCAGCTTTTCTCTGATTTCAGAATCACTGAGGGGATGGTCTTCTCTATCGATCATCTCCTTAATTACGGTTCTCAGCGAAAGACTGCGATCAAAAAAGATTGCCATTGGTACAATTTTCTTATTGGGAAGTTGGATTGTTTTTCCGGAAACTGCCCTTGAGATGGTAGATTCGTGCAAACCGAGCTCTTCGGCGATCTTGGCACGAGTGAGCGGAATCATATTTTTATCTCCGCTAATGATGTAATCTTTTTGAAGAACGACCAATTGTTCCAGCAATAATTTCATCGCGTTTGATCGCTGTTGGATGCATTTAATGAGCAGAGAAGCTTTTTCGATATCCTCTTTCCACTCTGCCGCATGCTCTTCCTCAACTGTTTTAAGCGTATCCTTGAATAGCTGGTTGACCTTCAAGGTGCCCCTTACAGGCAGGATGATCTCAACAACCAGGGGGTTGGCAGGATTTTCGTTCAGGTAATAAATCAACACATCAGGCTGGTGAAAAGCTTCCGAACCGCTGGCATTGGGGTTGCGCACATCGCCCCAATGGGCACGGGCTGGAAAGGGATTGAGGTTTTCGCTGATGAAATTGGCGACAAGCTGGATCTGTTGGGTGCTCGATTTCAGTGCGCGGGCAATATCAGGAAAATGATGCTGACTGACCTTAGGCAGAAAGTCTGTAATGACTTCGCGCGTCAGCGCAGGTATTTTGATATTTTCTGCAAGGCTGTCTACCTGGGCAAGCATAGCTTCAGCCGGATGGGCAGAACAAACCCCAACTGGGTCACAACGCTTTAGCAGCTCGATAATCTCCTGGATCTCGCTGGGCAAGCGGTGATGGTAACGGGCGACTTCGATGGGAGTGATGGTAAGAAAGCCATCTTCATCGAGGTGATTCAGAATGTAGGCAGCAATCAGGCGGTCTTCCACCTTCAAATCAGTGGCGGCTTGTTTGAGAACGTAAGTGGGCAGATCGATCATTTCAGAGGCATAAGGCTCATCCGGAATCTCGCTGGTGCCGGTGCCGCTGCCTGTGTAAAAATCTTCGCGGGGAGATATGAAAACGATCGGCTCGTCTGAGTTTTCGGATTTGGGTTGACTGCAGATGGGGCAAGGACCGGTGGGTGGCAGAAGGCGCTTGCACATGGGGCAGCGCCGCTCTTCCACGAGTTCGAGGGCAGGGTTGTTAGCCAGCTCCGAATCAATTTTTTGCTGTAATTCCGCCGCAGTCAGGCTGAGCAGCGTCATGGTCTGCGCCAGGTGTGCGGAGGTGTGGGTGGTGGTTTGCTGCCATTGGTTTTGAAACATCATTACCTCAAGTGAGCAGGCTGTCAAAGCGGAATCAGCCCTCTTGCAAGAATTATACCAGAGGAAATTGGCAAAATTGTCATCCTGAATGAAGTGAAATGAATTGTTCTGTATATTTTTTTAATATCTGTTTCGGGATGTCGCTGACCCACCCAAACACCTCAAGTGCAACAAAAAGGGCGGGTCTGATATCCCTACGCAGAGAGTGAGCGTTTGCTCACGATGAAGATAATTTTATCCCGGGGCTTTGTTTTCCAAGTCCAGGTTGATCCTGCCGTCCAATATCTCAACAATTCGGTCAGTTTTCTGCGCGATGCGGGGGTCATGAGTAATGATCAGGAACATCGTCTTGAATTTTTCATTGATATCACGCATGAGATCATAGACTTTTTCTGTAGTGTCAGAGTCCAGGTTGCCAGTCGGTTCGTCTGCCAGGATGATCCTGGGGTTGTTAATCAAAGCTCGAGCGATCGAGGTGCGTTGTTGCTGACCGCCAGACATCTTGGTTGCAGGATTGTTCTTGACTTTATCCAAGCCCATCAGGTGGATCAGTTCCAACGCACGTTCGTGTACTTCCGCTGGGATTGTGTTGCTCTTGATACGATAAGGCATGATGATATTTTCGTAGGCAGTAAATTCCGGAAGTAAATAGTGGAACTGAAAGACGAAACCAATTGCTTCATTACGTACCTTAGCCAGTCCATCCTTATTCATTTGGGTGGTTTGGACGCCGTTGATGAACACATCGCCTGAGGTAGGTTTGTCCAACGTTCCAATAATATTCAACAGGGTGCTTTTACCAGAACCAGATTGACCGATGATCGCATTGAAGGAACTCTCTTCAAAATCCAGGTTGATATCATAGAGCACCTGGGTTTTAATGTCGGTGCCGTAGATTTTGTTTACGTTTCGTAGGGAGATTACACTAGCCATTGCGAATTACCTCAATAGGTGACAAACGAGATGAACTGCGCGCAGGGATCAGGGCGGCCAGGGTGGCGGACAGCAGTGCGATCAACGCAGAAATGATGATGAATTGGGGATCGATAAAGAGTTCGATGACAGGTGTTCCATCAGGATTGACAGCAAATTTGGTAAAGGCATAGGACAAACCGAGCCCAAAACCGACGCCAACAATTGCCCCAAAAATTCCAAGGATAAAACCTTGCAACAAGAAAATGAGACTCGCAACCCGGTCACGAATGCCCATTGCTTTGAGAATTCCCAATTGACGCGATTTTTGTGAGACAGAGATCGCCAACACGCTGGCAATACCCAAAATTACAGAAACGAGCACAAAAACCTGGATCATCAGGCTGGAAATGCTTTGTCCGTTCAAACCGCTCAACAAAGAGGCGTTCAAAACTTTCCAGTTTTCCACTTTAAGCGTGCTGGGTAAGGTAAGAGCAATTCGGTCAGAAATCACATCAGCTGTAAAGACATCAGCAACCTGGGACTCGATTGCAGTAACCTCGTCGCCAAAGTCAAAGACATCTTGCACCAGGGAGGTCTCTGCCAGAGCCCAGTTCTTATTGAGGTTGGAGACGCCCAGGTCAAAAATACCCGATATGGTCACTTCTCTAGTCTGACCCCACGGGGTCTGGAGCGTCACCTCATCGCCAAGTTTAAGCGAGGCTTCTTCAAAAAATTCCTTGCCTAACAGAATTTCATTGCCTGAAGGTAGACTTCCTTCGATAACTGCTTCGTTGATCTTATAGATCCCTTCCGCGGCATCAAACTGAAACCCGCGCATCAGAATAGGAAAGGTGGAGTCATCGGCGATGATAAATCCTGAAGAATCTGCGACAGCCGAAATGGCTGTGATTTCCGGCTCGGCTGCTTTAATTTCTTCGATTATTGTTTCATAATCAGCGATACGGTCGCCTCTTTCTGCAGCACTGATCGTGATCTGTGATGAGCGACCAATGGCTGTATCCAGCAGGCTTTGCTGCAGACCAGCGATGAGTGATCCTATGAAAACCTGAACAGAAACCCCGATGGCGATACCGAGGATGATCAGGATGGTTTGACTTTTGCTTGAGGTCAAAAAACGCCAGGCGATTCTAAGCGCGAGCTTCATAAGATCTCCTTGCTAGGTCGACGACGTCCTCAAAACTGGTAATCAATTCATCAGCTCCAAAATCCTTGGCGGTGCTTCCAGTATGGTTAAAGGCACTTCCACTGACTACGATCTTGACATTTGGGTCAAGGTTTTCGCGCAGGCTCTCAACAATGTGTTTCAACTGAACCAGGCGCAGATAGTTGGTCACGCTTATACCGACAAAATCGGGCTTCAGTTCTTTTGCGGCGGAAACAATGCTGGATTTGGGTAGGTTAGAGCCAATAAAAACGACATCAAACTGAGCAATGGTATAGAAGTCAGCTCCCATGCGGATGCCCAACTCGTGGTACTCTTCCTCGGGACAAGCCAATAAAATACTTCCAGGGAAACCTGATGAAGAAAAGGCTTGCTTTTGCTTTACGACATACGGATATGCGCTTTCAACGATACCACGCACGATGTTTGTTTGAGCATGTTCCCGCCATATAAGTTCATCTTCCTTCCCTCTTGGCACAACAATGCGGTTCAAGGCTGGAGCCAGGATAAACTCGTATAGTTCGGGGATAGAGACTTTTTGTTCTTCAAGCAGATCGAGACAAAAGCTGGTAGCTTTTTCCCGGTCCAATTCACTTAAATATGTTGAAAAATTCTTGTAAATTTCTGTCAAATCAGCGTTCATAAAAACCCTCCGGGGAATCTATAGAATCATACCTTGAACGTTCAGGTTTTCAAAGAGAATGTACCGATTTTACACAACAATTTATAACAACAATAATTCCAATCTTGTTCGTCTGATGCTGAGCGCATATTTAGCAGCTTGACCGAGCTCACTTTTTAATCGAAGGCATCCGACAAGATCCTGTCTTGTCTTTCTAAACGAAGTTAAGAATCTTGTTGCTGCTTCCATAGTTAAGGATCTATCTCAGTTGATGCTCAAGATGAGGATGTCGTCAGGATTACAACGAGTTAGGATAGTAGAAGTACGTCAATCTCTTCTTCCTCGCTTATAATTGAAAGAAAAAAAGGAGAAAGCCATCCACCTTTATGAAACAACCATCCAAAACTGTGGCTAATTTACAACCTTATTTCTTTGCCGGTTTAAAGACCGTTATTGCTGACCTTCAGGAGAAAGGTATGGACGTTATCCGCTTGGATATGGGCTCGCCCGATCTTCCGCCTGCCAGCTTCATTATCGATAAGTTGATTGAATCCGCCAAGAACCCTAAGAAGCACGGCTATTCGCCGGCCGGTGGTTCTCCTGGCTTCTTAAAAGCCGTTAGCACCTATTACAAGCGTCGCTTTGATGTTGATATCGACCCTAACACTGAAGCTCTGGCTCTGATTGGCTCCAAAGAAGGTCTATTTAATCTTAATCACACCATGCTGAACCCTGGTGACATCGCTTTGTTACCTGATCCTTACTATCCGGTCTACCTGGCAGGGGCGCAGTTGGCTGATGCGCGTTATCATTTTATGCCGCTCACCAAAGAAAACAACTTTTTACCGGATTTTGACGCCATCCCCGAGGATGTTGCCAGAGAAGCCAAGATTATGTGGCTCAATTACCCCAACAATCCCACGGGTGCCATTGCCGACCTCGAATTCTTCAAACGGGCAGTGGCATTTGCTAAAAATTTCGACATCCTGATTGCTCATGATGCCCCCTACTGCGACCTTTGTTTTGATGGTTATGAAGCTCCCAGCATATTGGAGGTAGAAGGCGCAAAAGACGTTGCTGTTGAATTTAATTCTCTCTCAAAAACATACAATATGGCTGGCTGGCGTATTGGCATGGCAGTTGGAAACAAAGAAGCCATCCGTTTGTTGGCAAATTATAAGAGCCAGATTGATTCGTCTATTTTCATGCCGATCCTGGATGCTGGTCAAGCTGCCCTCACTGCAGACCAGGCATGGTTGGTTGAACGCAACAAGATTTATGAAAATCGCCGTGATGTTGTTTATAATGGTTTGAAGGACTGCGGATTTGAAGTGGATTCGCCAAAAGCTGCCTTATATCTCTGGGCAAAACTGCCACCCAAATTTCATGATCCTGTCCAATTCTGCGCTGATTTGCTTAAGGATACTGGTGTCAGCATGACCCCTGGTGTGGTCTATGGTCCCAGCGGAGCCGATTACGTTAGGATTTCAATTGTAATCCCCACGGATCGCATCGAAGAAGCGATTGGGCGCATGCAAGCCTGGATCGCCGTACAGTAAGCACTGGAACTTACAAAAAATTGACTCAATTTATTGAAGAACAAAAAGAAAAAGCAATTATGGTGGGTGTCCGAATCGGACAGCAGACTCACGAGGGATTGACGCTGGATGAAAGCCTGCAGGAACTTGAATTGTTGGCGGAGACTGCCGGGATTGAAGTGGTCGGTTCTATCACCCAAAATCTTTCCAGTCCAAATTCACGCACGTATGTTGGCAAAGGCAAATTGGAAGAGCTAAAATTGCTTGCCGAAGAATTGGACGCAGAAATTATCTTGTTTGATGACGAATTATCTCCCAGACATCAAAGAGAACTCGAAAAAGAATTCAACCGCGATGTGAAGATCCTGGACAGGACCGCCTTGATCCTGGATATATTTGCTCAACACGCTGACACCCGCGAAGGCATGCTCCAGGTGGAATTGGCGCAATACAAATATCGTCTACCGCGTCTGACGCGAGCCTGGACTCACCTTGCCAGGCAGTCTGGTGGCGCATCGGGGCGTAGCGGCAGCGTGGGTGGGGTTGGTCTGCGCGGTCCAGGTGAAACACAGCTGGAGGTAGACCGGCGGGAAGTCAACAAACGAATAGACAAGCTGGAAGACGAGTTGGAAAAAGTGCGCCAGCATCGCCACCGATATCGCCAACAACGCCGGAAGACAAATATTCCAGTGGTTGCATTAGTGGGTTACACCAATGCTGGTAAATCCACATTACTCAACAAATTGACAGACGCCCAGATCTATGTCGCGGATCAACTTTTTGCTACGTTAGACCCGACCACAAGACAGCTTGAATTGCCCACAGGGGAGACCGTGTTGCTAACAGACACGGTAGGTTTTATTCAAAAACTACCAACAGACCTCGTGGCAGCTTTCCAGGCTACTCTGGAGGAAATTGCCGAGGCAGATTTGTTGTTGCACGTGATTGATGGCTCACATGAGAATGCTGATTCGCAACGGAAAACTGTATTGGAAACATTGGAGGATATCGGTGCTGGCGAGATTCCGATTTTAACGGTCTACAATAAAGTTGACCTTTTAAACGAAGAAGATCTGCGAGAGGTGAAGAAAACAGCTGATCCTTTTGCACTGTTTATCAGCGCAAAAGAGGGCGAAGGTTTCGAAAAGCTAATTGAGTCTGTAGCTGCTGGAGTGATTCAAGGTTTTGAACATGTCACCGTTTTGTTGCCATTCAGTGCTGGCAGATTGGTATCAATGTTCCACGAAAAAGGTCATGTTGAGAAACTTGAACACGAAGAGACAGGCGTGCGAATAACCGGCTCATTGCCGGTCCAGTTGCTCTCGTTTTTTGAAGAGTATGTAGAGTAAAAAAAACCGGGCCAAAAGCCCGGTTTTGATTTTGGGGGATAATGGTACAAATTAGTCTTCTTTGTTGACAGAAATAACCTCACGCCCTTGATAGTATCCACATTTGGGGCAGACACGATGGGGCAGACGAGGTTCGCCACAATTGGGGCAGTTCACGCTGGCGCTGGCTTTTAAATGGTCATGCGCACGTCGGCGATCGCGGCGTCCGGGGCTAATTTTTCTCTTTGGTAAAGGTGTCATCTTACACTCCTAATTTGCACTCGTATTAATTAACCTGTTTAGTTTACCCAATAACCGTAGAAATTGCAAGGTCGAGTTTTACCCTGGAGTAATAATCTTGGGAGCTTTTACTCTATCATCAAACGTTCAGGTGTTCCTTATGTTATAGCACATGATTACCATCGGATACAAAAAATAACAGCTTTTCCATTTCAGCCCAGTGGACCTGATGTTTCAGTGTACTGAGAAGAAAATCATTTGTATAATAAAGGGATGAAAATGAACAAGTTAATCCTGATTCGTGGTGGAGGAGATCTGGCAAGCGGGGTTGCGGCTGTCTTGATTAGAAATGGCTGGAAGGTGGTCATCTCCGAATTGTCCGAGCCAATGGTAGTACGTCGAAAAGTTGCGTTTGCAGAAGCTGTCTGGGAAACTCACCATTCCGTGGAAGAAATCGAAGCAATCTTAGGCGCAAGTGATGAAGACGTTGAGTCTGCACTCCAGGCTGGAAAAATTGCTGTGATTGTCGACCCGGATGCCAAAATCGCAGAACGATTTGATTTCCGAGCTGTCGTGGATGCACGCATGCTGAAAAGGTTTTATGCCAATCCATTTCCTAAAGAAATCGTTTTAATTGGACTAGGCCCGGGGTTCATTGCCGGCGAGAATTGCTTTGCGGTAATTGAAACCAAACGGGGTGAAAACCTTGGCAGGATCATTTGGGAAGGTGCTGCAGAAGAAGACACCGGTATTCCAGGAATTGTTGAAGGTAGAGGTCTTGAGAGAGTTTTGTACTCGCACAGCGAAGGGACAATCAGGACTTTGGTTGAAATCGGCGACCTTGTCAGACAAGGTCAAGTTTTGGCTGAGGTTGGCGGGGAGGCAATTTTGGCACCTTTTGATGGGCTTGTTCGGGGAATGCTGCGGGATGGATTGAGCATCAAGGCACATATCAAAGTTGGTGATGTTGATCCGCGCTTAGACCCGGGCCTGGCAGTTCGTATTTCTGATAAAGCATTGATTGTTGGACAAAGTATTCTGGAAGTTGTAGAAAGCCTGTCATGACGGCTACAATTTTGGCAGGAATCGAAAAACTTCTGGAAGCTAATGCTGAATTCTCCATGTCAATTGTAGGCTCAGGTGGCAAAACCAGCCTTATGCGGAATCTGGCACAGCGTTTACCAGGGATTGTTGTTTGCACTACCTCCACGAAATTGGCAGCCGATGAGGCTGATTATTTTGCCTCCCATATCATCTGGGAAAGCGGGCGGGCAGCACCACCTGGTTTTCCTAAAGATGTTAAAAACGTTCTCATAACCGGTGTCCCGATTGTGGTTGAAGGTCATCCCAAGCTTTCTGGTTTGACTGAAGAGCAATTGATCATTTTAAGACAAAGCCTTACTGATAAGCGTTTTCCCTTAATCATCGAAGCCGATGGATCAAAGAGACGACCCCTGAAAGCACCTGCCGCCTGGGAGCCAGTGATCCCGGCTTTTTCTGACCTGGTGATCATCATAGTAGGGATGGCTGGACTGATGAAGCCTTTGAACGAGGAAAATGTATTTCGCAGCCAGAATTTTGCTCAACTAACCGGATTGGAGATCGGGGAAATGGTGGATCTGAAGGCGATTTTGGAATATTTGAAGAATCCGTTGGGTGGAATGAAAGGGATTCCTGATAGAGCAAAGCGGTTTATTTTGTTCAATCTTGCCTGGTGCGACTACCCGGAACTGGTTGATCGGAGCTTGATCCACGATGAATTGAGTATGGTTTCTGACGGTGTTTTCATTGAAGAAATAGGTCTGTTCTCTTGATTTAGGTTAATCATCCTGAACATAAATTGCGAAGAATCTTGCATGGAGGTAATCCAACTTCTGCGCCTGTATCGGTTATGATTAAGTCCTAATAGAGTGACCAACATGCAAAAGATAAAAGACAAATACTTCAAAATATTCCAATTGGAAGGTAGCCAGGGGTACGAAAACAAGGCAGTCATGGGCGGGTTACAAGCGCTTGGAAAAACCTGGCCGTCAGAAGCTCGCGAACAGGGTGTATCTGAGAGTTTGATTCCGTTGATCAGTTCTTTTTTCAATCGCTATCCAAACCTTGAGCCAGAAAATCGCCGCAATGTATTGCTCGAAATCGGAGATTTGCTTTCCATACCTAACATTAAAACCTTACCTGCTTACATTGAAACCGATAAGCCTGCTGTAACCGAACCGAAACCTATCAGACCTGCAACTGTGGTGGAAAAAGGTAGCCCATTATCCAAGACACCCACGTCCCAACCGGAAGAACAGGTTGTCCGCTCAAAAGTGAACACACGCCTGCGTGAAATCTCCAGTCAACCGATGGGCGATGAAGCCTACGGACTGGAAGCACCGGTCAGTGTCATACGGGGAGTAGGTGATAAACAAGGTGCTCACCTGATAAAACTTGGTGTTAACAAGATTAAGGATCTGCTCTACCTATTTCCCCGCAGGTACGACGATTATTCCAAGCTCAAGACGATCAATCAGCTCCAGTATGGCGAAGAAGTTACCATCTTAGCCCGCGTTGTGAGCATCGATGCCTTCCAGACAAAGAAGGGCAAGCGCCTGGTGGAAGCGGTCGTTTCAGATACCACGGGCGCGCTTCGCTTACTCTGGATGAACCAGGACTGGCATGTACGCTACCTGAAGAAAGACCTTTTCATTTCAGTATCAGGAAAAATCGACGCTTACCTGGGCAGACCGGTAATCTGGTATCCTGATTATGAACCAATCGACAAACAACAGTTGCATACCAACCGCATTGTGCCAGTCTACCCACTGACTGCTAAGATCACCCAGCGTTGGCTCCGACGCACCCAATTCAATACGGTACGCTATTGGGCTCCCAGGGTAAACGATTTTCTCCCTGAACAACTGCGTAAAGAAGCCCAACTGTTGCAAACCAAAGACGCGCTCCTGCAAATCCATTTTCCTGAAAACAATGAGTCGTTAAAAGCTGCCCAACGGCGTTTTGCTTTTGATGAACTCTTCTTATTGCAGGTAGGTGTGCTGCAGCAAAAGCAGCAGTGGCAACAGTTAATCGGGCACGCTTACACAGTGACAGATGAATGGATTGCAGAAAGGTCAGCTGCCCTGCCTTATGAACTTACGAACGCACAAAAGAGATCGTTGGATGAAATCCGGGCTGATATTGCAAAGGATCATCCAATGAACCGCTTGCTTCAAGGTGATGTGGGTTCAGGCAAGACCATTGTAGCGGTGATGGGAATGGCAATGGTGATCCAATCGGGCGCTCAAGCCGCTCTGATGGCACCTACTGGGATACTGGCAGAGCAGCATTATCAGACTATCAGAAAATTGTTGACTGCAGGCACCGAAGATAGCCCAGCTTTCCTGGAAGAAGGACAAGTTCGTCTGTTGACTGGAGATACCACCCAGGCAGATCGAGGTGAAATTTTTGCAGGACTGGAATCGGGTTATGTGAAACTCCTAATAGGTACCCACGCATTGATCGAAGATCCAGTCACCTTCCAGAATTTGCAGATGGTCGTGGTCGATGAACAGCATCGATTCGGTGTTTCCCAGCGGGCGGCTCTGCGAAATAAAGGCGATAACCCGCACCTGTTGGTAATGACAGCCACTCCCATTCCTCGCTCGCTGCAGTTTACGATCTTTGGTGACCTGGATGTGAGCATCATGGATGAAATGCCGGCAGGCAGGCTGCCTGTCACAACTATGATCGTCTATCCAACCGAACGCGAACGCGTCTACCAGACGATTCGCAAGCAGGTGGAAGAGGGTTACCAGGCATTCATCATTTATCCATTGGTGGAAGCCGGTGAGAACGATGAGATCAAGGCAGCAGTTGATGAGCAAGTAAGGCTTCAGGAAGAAATATTCCCTGATCTTAAGGTTGGTCTTGTGCATGGTCGTTTGAAACCAGCCGAAAAAGATGCGGTAATGCTGGCTTTCAGAGCCAAACAATTCGACATCCTGGTATCGACTTCAGTAGTTGAAGTTGGCGTGGATATTCCCAACGCGACCATCATGGTAATTGAAGGAGCAAATCATTTTGGTCTGTCTCAACTACATCAATTTAGAGGACGTGTTGGTAGAGGTGATGCACAGTCGTTATGTTTCCTGATTCCCGACAACGAAAGTGCCATTGAGAATCGCCGGCTGCAGGTCATGACAGAGACAAACGATGGCTTCCGGCTGGCTGAGGTCGACCTGGAAGAGCGCGGACCAGGTGACTTCCTTGGAACCAGGCAAGCTGGAGCAATCGACTTAAAGATGGCAAGTCTGGCAGATACTGTGTTGATCAAACAAACCCGTGAGATTGCCACGAGACTGTTGGCCGGAGACCCCGATCTGAACCTGGAAGAAAACCAGGACTTGAAGGCTGCTGTAGCCGCCTTTTGGCCGCTATCTGACGGCGCAGGAGATGTGAGCTGATTATGAAAAAAGTATTGTTTCCTGGTACCTTTGACCCGTTTCATTATGGTCATCTTGACATCGCCAAGCGGGCAGCTGAGCTGTTTGATCTGGTAGTTGTTGCGGTCTATGACAGGCCGAGCAAATCGTTATTATTCGATCCGGAAACCCGAATGGCACTAGTCAGGGAAGCTGTCAAAGACCTGGAAGGTATCCAGGTGGTTGGTTACTCTGGTCTGACGGTAGCTTTTGCGAAAGATATTGGTGCAAAGGCGATCGTACGAGGATTGCGGGTGTTTTCTGATTTC
This sequence comes from uncultured Anaerolineaceae bacterium, assembly GCA_964507335.1. Lineage (GTDB taxonomy): Bacteria > Chloroflexota > Anaerolineae > Anaerolineales > Anaerolineaceae > Mesolinea. The sequence continues at coordinate 23,613 of CAZDPK010000021.1, forward strand.
GAATTTGAATTTCGCATGGCTTTGGCAAACCGACGTTTGAATGAAGAGATCGACACAATCGCATTAATTACTGATGAAGAGAACACCTTCCTTTCATCTTCGACAGTTAAAGAAATTGCCTCGTTGGGGGGGGATGTCTCCAGTATGGTTCCACCGCATGTCAATGAAGCCTTGTTAATTAAGTATAAAGAGTTAAATTGAAATGATAATTATAAATACTGATCCTATTATTCCGGGCGTAAACAGGGCTTTGCAGCAGTTATAATGGTGTTACACTAATCACAATTAGAAAATTTCGGAGGATACTATGGACATTTTGCATCTGGTTGATCGACTTGAAGAGCTGTTCAACAACAGCAAACCGATTCCTTTATCCCACAGCGTTGTTGTAGACGAGAACTCGTTCATGGATATCATTGATCAAATGAGAATCTCGATTCCTGAAGAAATAAAAAAAGCGCAACAAATCATCTCCCAAAAGGACCGCATTCTCGCCCAGGCGCAGGAAGAAGCTAACCGAACTGTTTCGATTGCCCGTGAAAAAAGTGAGCGCATGGTTGAAAAATCAGATATCTATCAGTCTGCTCAGACCAAGGCGGAAGATATTACCCGACAGGCACAACTTGATGCGGAACAAGCCCAGCACGATGCCGATCGTTATGTGGCAGATACACTGGTGGGTTTGGAACGGGAGCTGAAGCGGATACTTTCCCAGGTAGAAAATGGGATCAATACGCTCCAGCCAAAAGATCAGGAATA
>CAZDPK010000022.1:0-24150 GCA_964507335.1 uncultured Anaerolineaceae bacterium
CCAGGGTATCGGCAGCAGCATAGATCTCAGCTACTGTCCGGTAGCAAGGATAGCCTGGGATGCCTGTGGTTTGCCCAAACAAGGGTTTGACCTCAGTGTTGATCAGGGCGGTATAAGGCAGGTCAACTGTCCAGATAAATCCTTCCGCAGCCAAGGACTCACGTGTGACCTGGTTGCTAAAGATTTTTACCGTCATAGTGTCAGAATCGACCTCAACCACGTCATAACGGTTTGCCAGATCTGCCAATTGGTCGCGATCTTGATAGGCAACAATAAGAACCTGTTGGTCATAAACGGGGTCCTCAGCCTGCACAGGGGCAGACTGAACCAGGGTAAAGACGATCACCACAGCCAGAAGTATGGGGAGGAAACGGGCAAGTTTTTTATGCATGCAAACTCCTTAGGTTAATTCATGGGTACTTCTTAATTGTTTCTGATTATCTGAGACAGACAAGCTACGTGTTATTCTATCCCTTACTTACTGTTTTGAGGGTAGGTCAAGCATCCTTCTTAATGTATTTGCAGTATTTGCAATATTTGCAGTATTTGCACTGATTTTTGATAGTGCAAGATCCCATTTCTATTGCAAACAGTTCGTTCCATTGAGTTCTGGCAAGTTTCCTGGGGTTTTTACACTTTTTACACTTTTTACATTGTTTTTTGATAGTGCAAGTTTGGGTAATGAGTGTAAATACCTATCAATTGTTAAGGTGCGAAGTCAAGTCTAAGGCAAGGTTAATCCCATAAATAATAGCACATATGTTCTGTTTTGAAAAGGACTATCTTAGGGAGGGGGTGACATCGAAGGCACGCAGGCAAAACAGCCTGACGCATTTAAAAAAAGGTCATCTGAAAATGATCTGCGAGCCATCACTGACCAATTCCGACCATTCCAGTTTTGGATTTACCGTTTCTGCTGAGTCTGGGGTGTTTTCCGACAAAATTGCGTTCTTATCGCAAGTTAAATACAACGAACTGGAATGGGAGGCGGAGGAGACGCTCTCGCACAACACAACTCCCTTCCACTGTTCCAGGGTCACACCGGGCATCAGAAGCCCAGCAGATAATTCCCCATAATCCAACACCAATCCCAACAGGCGTTCTGAGTCAGTCTGAAAACCAATTGTCAAGCTCCCATCGCTGAGAAGACTTGCAGACGTCAACGAGGATTGCAGGGAGCCTTTACGCTCCAGGCTTGCATATAAATTTCGGCTGGTTTGATTTGTATCAGGCTCACATCCCCACAAAACCTGCCCGATATCCAGTTTATTTGCCAATATAAACAAGCCGGAAAGGCTCGATTTACCACAATTTGGGATGACCAGGCTGTCCAGTTGATTGGAAAAGAGTGGCAGCTGTTTTGAAACCTGGTCGATCAGGCTGTCAGAACCGGCGCTGCCGGCGACTAACAGAGTTTCTCCCCGACCTGTTTCGATAAAGACAAAACTTTGTTCCTTCTTGTTTGGGATGGTGATATGCAGATTTCCGTCAGGCGCAGAACTTACTGCCATCCAAACCACGAAAGTAAGCCCTGCCAACGCAGGCAAAATATATTGGGGTTGGTAAAGAATTTTGGCAAGTTTGCCTGGCTTTGGACGGAAAATAGCTAAGAAGAAAACCAGGTAATACAACAACACCCAAAACAATCTAATTTGCGGCAAGGTCCAACTCTCAGGCGCGAGACCTGCCAGCCAGGTGACCATACGATTGCTATAGGCTACCCATGGCCAGGCCAGCCATGCCAAAACACGTCCAAGTGGCAGCCACAAAAGACCTGCGCCCATTGCCGCCAAGCCCAAAATCATGACCGCCGGCTGAACAGGCAAAATCAAGGGGTTTGCAATCAAAAAAAGCCAGGACACTTCCCGGAAGTGCCAGATGCTCAAGGGTAACACCAAAGCCTGAGCAATCATGGTGAGCAGAACAGTCTCCGAAACCAAACTGCTGATAGTCAGGGCTGATTTTTGTTCCAACCGCTGACTTAACCAGTGCTCCAGGCGCGCTCTTAAAGGTCCGGCAAACAAAGACAATCCCAGGGTTGCCAAAACCGAAAACTGAAAACCCAAATCCCAGGGAAGGTGAGGGTTTAACACCACCATAAGCAAAGCGCTGACACCCAGGTTGTTCAGCGTGTTCCCTTTGCGGGAGATGGAGTTACCGAGCACGGCATACGAGCCCATAAACGCTGCCCGGACAACCGAAGCGCTTGCGCCAACTAAAAGGCTGTAACTTCCCAGAAGCAGGATTGTTACCAGAGCACCCCGCCTTCGCCCAAACTGGCGGGTGAAAAACAGGCTAACCAAACCTGCCAACACCGACATGTTAAAACCTGATATTGCGATGATGTGGCTGGTGCCTGTCAGGCGATAGGCATCAGACAGAGCAGGAGAAATATTGCTTTCGTCACCCAACAGGATACCTTTTAGAAGGCTGTCTTCAGGGCTGGGGAAAATGGCGCTTAGCACCTGTCCTCCATTTTCCCGCAAGCGATAGAGTACGGCTCTCATAGGATTACCCTGATTTTCTGCAACAACACGAAAGCGAGGGTACTCCATGGTGGAATACACGCCCTGATGTTTCAGGTATTCCCGCCATGAAAAATTTGTTCCTTCATTCGGAGGAAGCAATTCGCCTTTTATTTCAACCAGATCGCCATAACTTACTTTGGTGCCCAATGGAAGGTAAAAGATAATTTTTCCTTTTACCTCTGGCTCCCTCACTGCCAGGTCGTCCGCCCGCAGGGAGCGAGATTCCACCAGGACTTGCAGGCTATTCTGCTTCGTTTCAGGCGGGGCAATGACCAGCGCAGCAATGTTCACCTCACCCTTACCGTGATAGTAAAGGAGGTTATTGGGCTCTTCCTGCGGTAAACTCAACTGGTACAGCATGGCAGTTATTGCAAAAGCAGTAAAAGCCAAAGCCACAGGAAAACGTCGCACTGTTAGTATGCTTATCCGCGGTTTTTTGGATAAAACCGTGAAAAGCAACGACCCCAGACCCAAAACACTCCACCAGTACCAGGGGAAATTTACCTCTTCTGCTGCAAACGGACCCAATACAGCCGCCAGACCCAGCCAGAAAAATGGCATAAAAGACGGCCAACGAATTTGACGCGCGCGCAGATTCTCTTCCTCTATTTCTTTTTCGTTTTGTGAGGAAAAGTCGATCATCAGTTATTGTGATTCTGGATTACCAGATCGTCCTTCCAGATATTCCCCTAATCTTTCCAGTGCAAGCTGCGCCAGCTGGGCTTTGACCGACTCCCGGTCGCCCTCCAACTGGAAACGGTAAGACCAGTCGCCCTCAGGCGTCGAAAGCCCGCACCAGCTTGTGCCGACCGGTTTGTCAGCGGTAGCGCCACCCGGACCAGCAATGCAGGAAACTGAAAGCCCGATATCGCTGTTGAAAGCCCGGCGCGCGCCCTGCGCCATCTCGAGCACAGTCTGGCTGCTGACAGCACCGTATTTCTGCAGCGTCTCCCATTTGACCCCCAGCAGATTGACCTTTGCCTGGTAGGCGTAAGAAATGATGCCGCCCATAAAATATTCAGAGGAGCCTGGCACGTTAGTGAGACGGTGCCCAATCAAGCCGCCGGTGCAGCTTTCTGCCAGACCGAGGGTCAGTTTTTGCTCAAACAAGCGTTTCCCTATGCGGGTTTCAATATTATCGGTTTCCATAATGTTCTCCGTCACCACCTGGACCGGTGTTTGGGTATCTATTTGTTTCCAAACGCTGACGATGTCATTTTGGGTAATGTATTCGGCAATTTTCTGGCTGAGCATTCCTTCTTCAACCAACAGCGATGGTTTAATATCCTCTTCAAGCCTGGCTCTGATCTTGCTGGAAGAGATATCGGAGACTTCGATTTCATCAAGATAGACGATCCTTCCACCCTGTTTGGTAAGCCCTTCAATAAAATCCTGATTTGGGGAAAAACCCTCACGGGGGCTGATGACCAACATGGCGTCTTTAATGAGCTCTTCCCAACGATACCATTGTGAAAAGTTGGGTTTTTCGCCTGAAAAACTATCCGATCCGATCAAAAACGCCAGCTCGAGGGCAGGGTCTGTTCGCGCTCGCAATACTTCCATTGTCTCGGCTGTAAAGTTCGGTCGATTGCTCTGATATACCAATCCGCGTTCCAAGTCGCTGGCGCTCACCTTTCCAACCAAGCCATCAAGCACCTGGGCAAGTTCTTCGGCTGCCAGCCTGCAGATTGCCAAGCGATGGTCAAAGGTCAGGGTCAAGGAACGTTTGATGCCCTCGCGAATATTGTGATGTCTGAATACTGGCATCAGCATAACCTCTGCTACCTTCCAGCCGCGGGCTGTCAGGGCTTTGACTGCGTCAACAATTAACTCCACATGCCCTTCATGAAGCGGATCGGCTGAGGTTCCGAATACCAGCATCAACTTGTTTTTCATTGGTTACCTTCATCTGTCTGAAGAGCCTTCTCAAGTTGGTCGATTTGTTCGAGCCACAAAGCCGGGCTGGCATCAGCAGGCATGCGCCAACCGGAATGAGATGAGAGGCTCAAACTGAAGAGCCGCGGACCATCCGGGGCTGCCGTGCGCTTGAACTGATGCCGGAAAAAACGTTGATAGAAGGTTTGCAAGGTTTTCAATATGAATTTGGGTTCGTATTCTGATCCAAAAACCTGCCTTGCTTCCTCAAACACAACCGTTGGAGCTTTGCGTTCCTGAATAGCCTGCCAGAGAAAAAAGTCATGAAGCAGGTAAGGACCTAAAATTTCTTCGGTTGATTGGCTAAACTTTCCAGTTTCATCTGGAGGTTTCAATTCAGGTGAGATTGGGGATTCAGCGATTTTTTGAGCGACGCGTCTGCCTTCGCTCCCGAAAAGCATTCCGGCTGCCCATACCAATTCTTGTAGTAAAACTGTCTTGGGTAAACCGGCATTGACGTTAACCATGCTCATCTGATCGCCGTTATAGGTTGACCAGCCCAGAGAAATTTCAGACAGATCGCCCGTCCCCACCACCAGCCCTTTATGCATATTGGCTAAATCCATCAAAATCTGGGTGCGTTCGCGAGCCTGGGCATTTTCGTAGGTGATATCCGCAGTGTGTCCATCATGACCGATATTGGCGAGGTGTTCGTTTAACGCGGAACTAATTGATATAACACGAGCATTTATTCCAGCCAGTTTTGTTAAGTCGGTCAAATTATTAATAGAGTTATCGGAACTGCCTGGTCCGGGCATAGAGACGGCTATCAAATTTTCCCGGGACAACCCCATCTGGTCGAGCGCATGACAGCAAACCAACAGTGCCATGGACGAATCAGCGCCTCCGCTGATGCCCAGCACCAGTGTTTCTGCATTCGTATGCCTCATGCGACCCATTAAGCCGGTTGTCTGGATCTCAAAGGCAGTCTCTATTTGTTTTTCATGGTTTTGAGCCAGCAAGAAGGGCAGACGGGTGTTGCGGGGTATTTCGTCGCATTGAGAGTTTATTGTGCGGAGGGGGTTAAGCATGATCTCAATGGAATAGTGAGGATCGACTTGAAGTAATTTGCTTTCAAAGGTCAATTCGGAATCCTCTGCCAGCAGAATGCCTTGTCTCCAAACCTGGCAGAGCCCTGAGAAAACTTCTTCAGAAGTGGATTCAGAGGCTCCAGCAGAGCAAACCGCCAGCAGACCTTGATTCTGGCTCGAAAATTGCTGGAATCTGTCTTCATAAGTGCTGTCTGCCAGGGCTGGCAGGGTAGTGGGGTTGAGGATCAGCCCCTCATCGGCGAATCGCCTTCCTTCTGGAAGCTGACCAATCACGATATTTGCCTTTTGCCCACCAATATCAGACAAATCGAAAGTCTCTTGTTTAATAATACCAACCGAACGACCTTTCCATCTAAGGTTTGATGGGGTTTTATTGTCTGGAGCCTGAAAGTAACGGGTATCTGGCTGCTGATTAAGGACAAACCCGCGCAATCCCTGCGGTTCAATTACTGCTGCCGCGTCGTAAAGTTGCCCTTCAAGAATCAGAGGGAGCCCAAGCACTATGCTCAACTGGGAACTGTCAATCACGTTTTCAATTTTTTCAAGCGCAAACAAACACGCTTGCGGGAGTATGGGTTGGAAAAAGAGATCGCCACAGGTACTGCCGCTCAATGCCAGTTGAGGGAAGAGACACAATTGCTTTTGCTGAGAACTGGACTCAATTTCACGCAGGAACTGCATAATTTTGGTGGTGTTAAAACTGACATCCGCCACACGTAATTCTGGTACGCAAAGATTAAGCAGCCATTCGCTCTCTATTGTCACAGTAACTCCATTTCTTGATTTTAATCATAACAATCTTTCCACTCCCGTGTAAAATTTAGTTATAAGTTGAATATTCGGATTAGTCTTGTATCGTTTTTCCTTTATCAATCCAGATAAACTCTGGAAAAGAGAGAAATTGTTGATCAAAACCACATCTGTCTTTTGTCTTTTTTTATCTATAGGAATCATTTTCCTCATTTCTTTCTCTACTGTTCAAGCCGGAAATCATTCATCAGAAAGTTTCCCTGAATATCCTTGTTATCGTGATTCTGCTTCGATTATTCAGAACCTTCAAACCCTCGAGAACAATTATCCTGAACTGGTTCAACTCTACACTATCGGTAATTCATGGGAAGATCAACCGATTTACGCTCTCATCATCACCAATCAGTCAAAAATGGAGAACAAACCCCGCCTGGTTTTGGTGAGCGGATTGCGTGCCAATGCCTTTGCGCCGGTGGAATTGAACCTGCGATTTGCAGAAAAGCTGCTTGCCGACTATGGCGATAATTCAGAAAACGGCTGGGTACTCGATCACTTCGAACTGCATATGGTCTTTTTGGCAAACCCTGACGGACGCGCAAAAGCTGAAGACCAAATTCTGGCTGGTGCGGATATCACCTGGCAAAACAATACACATAACACTTGTTCCACGCAAGAAATCGGTGTTCGACTGAATCATAATTTTCTTTATGATTGGCGTGCATCGGATGTTGGAGCATGTGACCCTGCTTATAGCGGTCCGTCAGCTGTAAGCGAGCCTGAAACTCAAGCCATTTCTACTTATCTGGAAGAACTTTCCGACCAGCCTGAACCAATCTTATTGCTCAACCTGGATAGTTACCCAAACGAAATTCTTAGTCCCTATCTTTCTAACCCAACCGCAGAAAACTCTCATCTGGATGATCTTTACACGCTGGCAGAAAAGATTGGCTATAACACACTCTCTGGTCCTGTTCCTCAAGGAGATCCTCATCACCAGCCATCATTTGGTACATTAGTCGATTATGCCTATGGAACGCTTGGCATTCCATCCCTGGTTTTCAGCATGGGGGACTCTATGGCAGGTGAATTCACGAGTTATTGCTGGTATTTTAACAATTATCTGATTGAAAACAATCTGGTTGCTTTACTTCGAGCACTAAAGGTTAGTGCCGACCCTTATCAACAAGCCTATGGACCAGAAATTGAGAATTTAGTTTTTAGCTACGGTAATCACAGCCTCAACATTGAAGGCAGCGCAAATGATTTTAGCAGTTGGTTTGGAGGCGCTGATATTTTCAGCCAGGTGAAAAGCATCAAGTATTCAATTGACCAACTTCCCTGGCATCCAGACGCAACCCTTTATACCATTCTAAACTTGACACAAGATCCAGAATTTGACTACATTTCTGACTTTACTCTTGATATTGATTATTCCTTCTTTTCTCCTGGAAATCATCGCATATTCTTTCAAGCATGGGATACAGAGACGAACGATAATCCCAGCAACCCTGGACTGGTAGAGGCGATTGATATTTTTATTCCTTATCGTCAATTCATTCCTCTGGCAAGTAGTGAATAAGACCTATAGGAACTTGTTGAATATCAGGGTCATGCAAAACACCCCTGATACTATAGGTGTTGTGGGAGGACCAAGCAAGCGGGATGATCGTGTGACTCAAATATCGAGACAAGATAAGTTCTGTTTTACTCAACCCTCACTCCCTCTGTACGGAATCTTATGGAAAAGGAATAGATTTATTAGATTATTTTGATGAGCAAATTGCCAGGATTAATAATATCTTTTTCTTTCTTTATGTTAAGTAGTAATAAGTAATAGAGTCTGGGGATAGTGGGGAAAATGTGTAACTATCACGCAATTTATGTCTCGCCAACGAGGGCTTAACACCTTTCTCTTAAAATCCAAAAACCATGTGGAAAAAGCTGCGCTTATCCCCACTATTCTTCTCTTTTTTACTACTTAACAAAATCCGTGATACTTATTCAAAAAGAATCCACAAATTTTCAACCGATAGACAGAATTTCATTGACAGGTTTTATACACAAAACAAGATGTCTTATCCACAGAAAAATGCGAGTTATCCACATTTTTGTCAAAGATTGTATTGGTTTCTGTAGTCTTCGAGTAAGTGTTCGGACTGATCGATAAAGTGGTCCAGATCTCGCAGCAGTTCTTCTTTTTGTTCTTCCTGGAAACCGAGCTCAGAAAGGAAGTTTTGCCAGCCTAGATGATGTTTTTCGCTTTCAAGGCAGGTTAGGGCTTGCTGCCAGGTCTCTATCATGGGCCAAAGGACGGCATGCAGGGTTCCGCTTTCTGCCATGGCATCCACACTCTGAAGAAAATAGGCTTTGCGAACCTTCGAAATATTCGCAGGGCAATCGTCCTGCTCATTGGCGGCATCCAGGGTTTCTTCCCAAACAGGGCGCCATTCTTTAAAGAGGTCCTCATTCATGTTTTCATTGCCAAGCAGACGCGTTAACTCTCCAACCAGGGGCAGTCTATCCAGGCTTTCAGCGCGGGTGGCGAAATTGAGCATGAAGCGGCGGGTGGTTAAAGCTGGACCGTTCAGGCAGGCAATGGCGTTAGCGGCCGCTCCGATGGTCTTGAAATAGAGTGACATCCAATCTTCCCACTTCACTTCCTGGGGATCGTCCAGGTCAAACCAGAGAGTGCGGGCACTTTCACCAAACTGTTCGGAGCGTCCGTAAACGTTTTCGGGGCTGTCAAAGCGGGAACTAACACTAGCCTGGATGAATTCAAGCCAATGGTCGTGGTCCAGCAAGATGTTTTGATGATTGCATAATGAAAAGCCAATGCGAGGGTTCTGGCGCAAACGGCGGTGGTAGGTATAGAAGGATTGGTGATGGTGTTCGATATCCAGGGAAATTTCGTAAGTCACACGCAGCACTTCCCTTTTTAGGGCTGGCTCTTCTTTGTGCACGAATATAAGATCAATATCCGTGCTGCCCCCCAGCAGAGACTCTCCCTCAGAAACAGAACCGGTCAAATAGACTGCCACCAGGTCCTTTTCTCTACGCGCTCTTTTAGCAACGTGGTCCTTGGCAATTTTTATCAACATTTCCTGGGTAATTCTCACAAAAACTCCTATTCCAACGGCAGACTTTGTTGATAGGGTGCCAGGTGCAGCGCTTGTTTGACTCGGTTGATCATGTAGTCCAAATCAGCAGGATCGGCAATGAAGTTCAAATCATCAGTGTCAATGATCAACACCCGTCCTTGCCATTTATCCTGGGCGAAAAAGTGATCATAAGCCTCCATGAGCTCACTTATATACGCCGGGTCCATGTTCCGTTCGAAAGAGCGATCGCGGTGGGCAATGCGATTCATCAAGGTTTCCAGGCTGGCTCTCAGGTAGACCACCAAATCAGGATTGGGAATTTTTTCAGCCAGGGCGGAATGCACCTTGTGATAAACCTCCAGTTCGTCTCCGGTGATGTTTATACCGGCGAAAAGGGCGTCTTTATCGAAGGTGTAGTCGGAAATGACTGTTTTTCCTGCTGCCAAAGCACTGGGAATAACTTTGTTTTGTTGGTGATAGCGGCTCATAAGGAAAAAAATCTGGGTCTGAAAAGCATAGCGATCACGATCACTATAAAAATTACTTAAAAAAGGATTTTCTTCAAAGACTTCCAAGAGGATATCGGCATTAAATGTAGACTGGAGCAGGCGCGCCAGGGTAGTTTTGCCGACCCCTATAACACCTTCAATAGCAAAATACATAAAATTCACTCCGCGTTGAGATTAGGAATTAAAACTATACCATACAAAAAAATGCTCTTACGAGTCAGTTTGTGTTGGAGCTTTGCCGTTAAATTGCCTGCCTGGTCTGCTCACAACACCTACGGTGTCGGGGTACTGCATAAGACCTGTACAAACAGCGAGAGGAACGGAATACTCAGTGGATGTTCCCTACGCCTCATTCATTCGGTTTGCAGAGAAATTGTTGTTAAATCTTTAAATGCTCATGTAATGTAGCGGCTGCCTGGGCAAATTCAGGGGAATAGCGAATCTCGTCATCCCTCGGACGGGGCAGGTCTATCGGTAGGTCCAGCACGATCCCCTGGGGAAAACCCGACAACACCAAAACACGATCCGCCAGGAACACCGCTTCGGAGATCGAATGCGTGACCATCAGAATGGTTTTACGCTTCTCGTTCCAGATGCGCAGGAGCTCTTCACTCATGCGCTCGCGCGTCAATTCATCCAGGGACCCAAAAGGCTCATCCAGGAACAAAATATCCGGATCCTGAACCAACGATCGTGCGATTGCCACACGCTGTGCCATGCCACCTGAGAGTTCGTGAGGCCATGAATTCTCAAAACCCTGTAATCCGGTCAGTGCAACCATTTCTCTGACACTCTTGTCAATCGCTTCCTGGGGTGTATTAGCGAGTTCCAAAGGCAGGGCAATATTTTCAGAGAGCGTACGCCAGGGCATCAGATTAGCTTTTTGAAAGACCAATCCAGATCTGGCTTTACGACCATGCACCTCAGGAAACTCGATGGCTCCCGATTCGTAGGGGATTAAACCCGCCAATGCGCGCAGGAGCGTGCTCTTGCCACTGCCGGAGGGTCCGATAAGGCAGACGAAGGCGTTTTTCCGGAGACTGAAACTGACGTTCTCCAATACCTGAAGCATCCCATCTTTTTCCTGGAAGCTGACCTTTAGATCCTGTACCACCAGGGATTTTTCAGGGTAGGAATTCATTGGTGTACACGTCCTCGATATCCAGTTGGTTTTTCATTAATCCAATCTCGATCAACACGTTCATCATATTTGTCCAGCGCAGATCCTGGTCTTCTTTTGTTTCCGGGATGATCTGCCAATGGCTGATCGATTCCTTCAAAACTTCTTTCTGGATCGGGGCAACCTCTTCGGTCAGGTTATCTACATACTTTTGGCTGATCGTCCAGGCTTCTTCCGGATTGGCGGCAGTATATTCCAAGCCTTTCCTGAATGCCCGGACCATTTTCTGAACCAGTTCAGGATCGTTTTGGACACTGGTTTCGTTGGTGACCAGGCAATTTCCAACTAATTCAATATAATCCTGAACCGCAATCACGTTAATGTCATAACCGCGCGCCCTCAATTGCACCGGCTCGTTTGCCAGGTAAACAACCACGGCATCTACCGCACCACTTACCAGGCTCTCCACCTGGGTGAATCCAATCGACACGAGTTTATAATCATCGGCTTTGAGACTGGTTTGGGCAGCCAATGCTTCCATTCCGATGTAATTGGCGCCGTAGAGTCCTGGCAGCCCAATGTCTTTCCCCACCAGGTCAGAAGGCTGGTTGATGCCCGATTCCCTGAGCGCAGCCACGCCGACCGGGTAGTCTTTGTACCAGTTGGCAACCGATACCACCGGCAGCCCTTGTTCGCGGCTGAGTAAAACCTGTTCTCCGGATGCAATCATAAATTGTTGATGGTTCGAACCGACCAAAGCCACCATATCGGCTTCATTGCCATAGGCGAGCTTTACTTCCAGCCCTTCTTCAGCAAAAAAACCTTTATCAATGGAAACGTAAATTGGCGCAAACTGGATGTTGGGAATATAGGTCAGGTTGAACGTGATTTCTTCCAGCTCGCTATTGTTTTCTGTTTTACAGGAAGATAAGACAGGAAGGACCATCAGAATGATCAGAAGAATGATTGTTTTTTTCACAGATACTCCAAATTAATTCTCTTGCCAAGTCTGCCATTTTAGGGCACGCCGCTCAAGGAATAATACAATACTATAAAGGCTTGCTGCCAAAACGATCAAGCTGAACACGGCAACAAACACAAGTGCGGTATCATATTGACCCCGCCCCAGGTTGATAAGGTAGCCCAAGCCGCGGTCAGAGCCCACCAATTCTCCCACGATCGCGCCAATGACCGAGAGGGTTGCCCCAACACGCAAGCCCCCTAAAAGCACGGGCAGCGAAGCAGGAATCTCGAGGTGGCGCAAAATCTGCCACTTGCTGGCTTTGAACGAGTCCATCAGTTCCCGCAGATCTTGTGAAACCTGGCGCATCCCCACCAGCACATTCACCAACACAGGAAAGAAAACCGTAAGGGAACAAATGAGCACTTTGGAAAATAAGCCCGGTCCAAACCAGATGATGATCAACGGGGCGATAGCAACCACGGGAACCGATTGGCTGCCAACCAGGAAAGGTGAGAGCAATTTTTCGAGCAATGGTGTTTTGGAGAGGATATAACCAAGAATGGAAGCAAAGACACTCCCGAAAAACAAACCTAATGCCAGTTCGAACAGGGTATACGAAGTATTATGCCACCACAGTCCGTTCTGAAAAACTTCCATGAACTTGGTCCAAACCATAGCCGGGCTAGGCAGGATAAAAGGAGGTAATTTCAGTAAGAAATAGAGCAACTGCCAAATCCCCAGGAAAAGGAAAAGGGATGCCAGGGGCAAAAGCCAGCGCTGTTGGGTGGCTTTTAGCCAGAAGGGATTTTCTTGATCTGTCTTCGTTCGTATTGCCATGGTTCTAGTACTAATTGTACAGGTTTTTAGTTAAGGTAGGAAAGCGAAGAAGCAAATATATTACCTCGAAAAGATCCTTTCATGTAATACCAGATGGCAAATTGTAAATAACACGGCTTTATCTCCCAGCTTTGGTGTCATGTTCCAAAAGAATCGATAAAACAAGGATTCTGATCTGTCCCGATTTGATAACTGTCTTTTGTTCACTTTCTAACTGGCAACTGAAGAGTAAATCCGACTATAATACTGCCAAGATGTCTCTCTCACCATTCCGCCCTCAAAATGTAATGCTCATGCCCAATTCTGCCGTTCCAAAAGCGAATGTTCTGGCAGATCGTGTAAGAACTCACTTAACGACCGCGGGTGTTTCTGTAAAGACCTTCAACTTTAATTTTGAGAACAACGATACCACTCCAGACCTGGATGGTACCGACCTTCTGATTGTAATAGGCGGCGATGGCAGTCTGTTGCGCGCCGGACATTTCTGTGCGCCCCTGGGTATCCCCTTATTGGGCATCAGGTCCGGACGCCTGGGTTTTTTAGTGGAATTGAACGATTCTGAGCTGGAACAAAACCTCGACAAATTGCTTAGGGCTGAATATCGCCTTGAGTGCCGCTTGATGCTTAAGACAGAGTTGTTTTCCAGGAACGCCCTCAAACAATCTTGGGACGTCATCAACGAGGCGGTTATTTGCAGGGGTAGCGAAGTGCACCCAATCGAAGTGCGCGTTGATCTGAATGAAGGTTATCTGAATTCTTACATCGCCGACGGCGTTATTGTTTCCACGGCAACTGGCTCAACTGGTTACGCACTGGCGGCCGGCGGTCCCATTTTACCGCCCGAATTACGCAGTATGCTCATCCTGCCAATTGCACCTCATCTCAGCCTGGATCGCGCGGTTGTGTTGGCAGAAGGTGCTGAAGTCAATTTGTTTCCAACAATCAAACACGACGTGGTCATCAGTATTGACGGGATGGCACCGGTATTACTGAAGGATGGCGACCGAGTGCACATCCTGGCAAACCAGCATTCGCTCTACATGGTACGCTTTGGCGAGCCCAATTACTTCTATCGGAATTTGGCTGCTGTGATGCAGCAAAACCCGATTCTCGAAATGGAAAAGCATGACTGATACTCACGAACATATCCCTGAAATCACAGGTATGGATATCGACGGAACGCCGGTTTTACGCTGTAATCGCTGTGGCAAGCCCATCACACCTGAAACCGCTGTTCTGACACCTACCGGTTACCGCTGCCAGGACTGTATACGCCAACAGCAAAAAGTGTTTGACACCACCAAAGGTCTGGACGTTTTAATCGGTTTCTTGATTTCCGGCATTATTACGTTTGCAGGCAGTTGGTTTGTGCCCAGGTTGGGATTCTTTACGATCCTGATTGCGCCCGGAATTGGCGCTCTGATCTATAAGGCGGTTCGGCTGGCTGTCAAGCAACGCCGCAGTAGAGCCTTAAACAGCGCTATCCTTGCTGGAGCTCTGATTGGCAACCTGCCGCTGCTTGTTCCCCAAATGCTCAATGTGATCGCCATGCCTGCTGAAGTTTTTGCAGTAATCGCCAACCTTACACCGCTCATTTGGCGTGTGGTCTACACCGTGATGGTCGCGACTACGGCCTATGCTCAGACGAAGGGCATCCGCATTTGAGGTAATATGCTGCGCGAATTACACATTCAGAATTTTGCGATCATTACCGACCTCACTCTGAAGTTCGAATCTGGTTTGGTGGTTCTGACTGGGGAAACTGGCGCAGGTAAATCCATTATTCTTGATGCCCTCAGCGCGGTTCTTGGAACTCGCGTTGACAGCGGAGTGGTGCGTGCCGGCAGCAACCAGGCTTTTGTGGAAGCCGTGTTCGAACTGGACGCTGTGACCCTGGAAACCATACGCCCTTTGCTGGATCAGGAAGAGCTGCTTGAAGATGAACGTTTTCTAACCCTCTCACGCGAGATCCGCTCAGAGGGGCGTTCGATTGCGCGGGTCAATGGCCGCAGTGTCAACCTGGGCATCCAGTCGGAAATCGGGGCTGTTCTGGTGGACGTGCATGGTCAGTCTGAACATCTTTCCCTTCTTAAAGTGAAAAGCCATCGCGAACTGCTCGATCGTTTTGCTGGTAATACTGAACTGTTGCAGGAATATCAAAAACAATTTCGCATCTGGTCCGGTCTTGAAGCTGACTTGACAGCATTGAAACGACTTCAGAGCAACGCCGATGAACGAGCAGACATCTTGCGTTACCAGATCGGTCAGATCGAAGCAGCCAAACTTAAACCAGATGAAGAAGAGAGCCTCTTGAATGAACGCATGAGGTTGGCTAATGCCGAAACTCTGAGCCGCTATGCCCAATCGGCGCTGCAAACCCTGGATGAAAGCTCTCCTGATGCTAATGCAGTCACCGATCTGCTTGGATTAGTTTCGCATGACCTCACTTCTTTGGCAAAAATTGATGCTCAGATGCAAGCGCTGGCTGACCAGGCTGAGATGACTTTGAACAATCTGACCGATATCGCCTATGAATTACGCCGCTATAACGAGCAGATCGAATTTAACCCCGCCCGTCTGGACCAGGTTGAACTGAGAATTGACCTGATCAACTCGCTTAAAAAGAAACACGGAGGCAGTATTGATTCCGTTCTGAACTTTTATGCCTCCGCACAGAATGAGTTAAATAAAATCGAAGGCGTAGAAGACCAGATAACGGAAGTCAACAAAAAAATTAGTCAAGTTAAAGAAACCCTTGGGAGAATAGCTCTTGAACTAAGCGCAAGTAGACAAAAAGCTGCTACTACAATGTCATCTCAAATGGAAGAGCGCCTTGCCAGGTTGGAGATGCGAAAAGCTCGCATGAAAGTCGATATCACTCATCAGGAAGATGTGCAGGGGCTTCCTGTTGAGAACGGACTCGCTTTTGATTTTAACGGAATTGACAGGGTTGAGCTCTTGATCGAAACCAACCCCGGGGAAGGGTTTAAACCGTTGGCAAAAATTGCATCCGGAGGTGAGACATCCCGCCTTATGTTGGCATTGAAAGAAGTGCTGGCAGAAGCCGATCAAATTCCCACCCTGGTGTTTGACGAAATTGACAGTGGAATTGGCGGACGGGTAGGGTTAACGGTAGGTTCCTTGCTCTGGCAGTTGGGCAGGCATCACCAGGTCATGTGCGTGACCCACTTACCGCAACTGGCCGCCTATGGAGACCAACATTTTAAGGTGGACAAGCTAAGCCTGCGGGATCGCACAGTTACCCAGGTTCTGGATATCACTGGCGAGATGCGCGTAGCAGAAATTGCTGAGATGCTTGGTGCTCCAGGAGAACAGAGCATCCAAACTGCAAAAGAATTACTCTCTTCAGTAAACAAAAACACAGGTACAATTCAGGCATAACAGCCCTAAAACAACCTGGTTTGAACTCTTTTCTAGGAACTTAACATTCAATAATTTGATCTGTGCAAAAGGAGAGGTATGCCAAATTCAAATGAGATTCTTGCAGTGATCTTAGGTGGGGGTCAGGGTAAGCGCTTGTATCCGCTTACCGCTGAACGAGCAAAACCAGCTGTTCCAATCGCTGGAAAGTACCGCTTGATCGACATTCCGATCAGCAACTGTATCAACTCTGGTATTTTCAAAATTTCTGTGCTAACCCAGTTCCTGTCCGTCTCTTTGCACCGCCATATCAGTCGAACATACAATTTTGACAATTTTCATTCTGGTAGTATCCAGGTTTGGGCGGCTGAACAAACCATGGAAAACACCGACTGGTACCAAGGCACAGCAGATGCAGTTCGAAAACAACTACAGGAGATCCGCACGTCAAACACAAAACACGTTTTGATTCTCGCTGGTGATCACCTTTATCGTATGGACTACGCCAAAATGGCCGATTTCCACATCGAAAACAACGCAGACATCACTGTTGCTGTCCAGCCAGTGCCAAAGGACGAGGCTTTTCGTTTTGGAATCCTCAAACGTGACGAGGATGGGCGCATCACCCGCTTTGCTGAAAAGCCCAAAGATCCTGCTCTTTTAGCTGATTTGGTAAGCCGCGACGATCCTGAATCCCCCTACCTTGGTTCGATGGGGATTTACATGTTTCGTATGGACACTCTCATCGATGTTTTACGCCCCGATTATGCTGACCACAAATTAGATGACTTCGGCGGCGACATTATTCCAACTATGATCCAACGAGGAAGACCCGTATATGGATTCAATTTTGAAGGCTACTGGAGAGATATTGGAACTATCCGCACGTTCTATGAAACAAACCTGGAACTGGCTGAGGATAATCCTGAATTTGATTTTTACGACCCTAAGAATCCCATTTTCACCCATCCTCGTTTCCTGCCCGGCAGCCGTGTAAATGGTTGCTCCTTGAAGCAGGTTCTGATGGCAGAAGGTTCGGAAATCTCTGCTAAAGAAATTGAACATTCTGTGATCGGCTTGCGCTCCGTCATTGGCACTGGAACTGTCATCAAGGATACGATCGTAATGGGAGCGGACTGGTACGGCACATTGAACAATGGCGCACCGCTCGGAATCGGACGCAACTGCAATATTCAGGGTGCTATTATCGACAAAAACGCCAGCATTGGTGATAATGTTGTGATCAAACCCTTCCCGGAAGGACATGAGAGTGACCATAAACTTTATAAGGTTCGGGAAGGCATTGTTGTCGTGCCGAAACACACGACCATCCCGGCTGGAACCGTGATTCAACCTTAGTCGCCAAAAAAATATTAATAAGATTCGGCTCGTACTGATAAAATTACGAGCCGTTTTTATTTTCTGAATCAACAAGTTTGAGTGCATTGCTCCCAAAAAACGATTGCTGTTCTGATTATTACGCGCTGAATGCCGACCAAGAAGAAAGCAAGCCGTAAACGGCTACGCCATATGCCACGGATACATTGAGTGATGTCTTCTGACCCGCCATCGGGATGTAGAGCGTTTGATCGGCAAGAGCCAAAATTTCAGGATCAACTCCGGCTGGCTCATTCCCAACCACCAATGCCACTTTACCTGGGGGATTGTGTACCTCACGCGGAGCGAATAAGTTCCTGGCTTGCGGAGTGCACTCAAGTGCGATGATTTGACAACCCTCACTTTTTAACAGAGTGACTACTTGAACCGCGTTAGTATGCTCAGACCAAGCCACTCGCTCTTCTGCACCCAACGCCGCTTTAGAAAGAGCGCTATTTGATCTCGGAGAAGGTGTCAACCCACACAAATACAAATGGACAACACTGGCTGCTTCACTGGTTCGAAATATGGAACCCACGTTATGGGCGGAGCGGATGTTATCCAGCACGCCAATGAAAAGGGTAGCGGCATTTGAGTTCCATTTAGGCTGCCATTGTTCAATTTGCGGAGTGATCTTTTGTAATTCTGCACCACAACGGGGACATATCCTGCCTTCGAAGGTGGACAGGTCGAGCGGAAAACGGAATCCGCACAATGGGTTGAGGCATTCAAGGAAATAGCGTTGCGTCGTCATGAGATAATTCTATCTGAGAAATTGACTTAAAAAGTGTTAGCCGCCTGGGTGAGGGGGGCACCCAAGCGACCAACAATAAAAGTATACACAATTAGTCTATAAAATCAAGAAGATTTTACAGAAACTTACAAAATCTTCATAATTACTAATAAAATGCAAGAAAAAAAACAATACAGGAACTTGTGGTTTTGATGCAACACACTCAATA
Source organism: uncultured Anaerolineaceae bacterium (assembly GCA_964507335.1). Lineage (GTDB taxonomy): Bacteria > Chloroflexota > Anaerolineae > Anaerolineales > Anaerolineaceae > Mesolinea. The sequence continues at coordinate 18,514 of CAZDPK010000022.1, forward strand.
ATCAATATGCAGTGGATCAATAATTAAAATGTTAGTCGCCTGGGTGAGGGGGGCACCCAAGCGACTAACAATAAAAGTATACACAATCAGTCAACAAATTCAAGGTCTGTTCGTTAACCAAAGCTAAAAATAACAGAAAACCAATACAAAACACACAAATGTTAAACAAATGTTAATAAAAAATGGTTCAGTTATTGGTTTTTATTGCCTGACCATATTGGGTGCAATAGGGCAAGACGGTGTAACCTTGCATCAACAATTCGTGCAAGATCAACTCTAACGCTTTTATCGTATTAGCACGGTCCGCTCCCCCGTCATGCATCAGGATTACTTTCTGGGGCTCCAGCACTGATTTGAAGTGGTCAAATATTTCTTCCGGGCTGAGCCCGGACCAGTCTTTTGTGTCAATATTCCACATCGAGACATCATACCCCATAGCCTCAGCATTACTGTACAGCAAATCGCTCTTTTTTCCATAAGGCGGGCGTACACAACGTCCGAATTGCTGGATTAGTTCCTGATCTTCCTGCAAGGCTTCCAAAACAGCCGCTTCCGTGTCATGAACCTCATTGTAGAAGTAGGTGTAACTTGCTGTAGACAGGTCTGCATGATTAAAGCCATGGACGCTAATCGTTTGCGAGCGTCTGGCAACTTCCCGCACCACCTGAGGGTGACTGACAATGCTGTACCCGATCATATAGAATGTAGCTCTTGCCTGGTAGCGCTCCAGAATGTCAAGAATTTGGAGGGTCCAGTATGGGTCAGGTCCGTCATCGAAGGTCAGGTAAACGACATCATCCGCGTTTTTTGGCGGCAAAATCGATTGAGAGCGCACTTTTTCCGATGAAGCCTTTAATCCATACTGAGTTGTATTAAACAAGGATGCTTTAGCAGCAGACCCATTCCTAAATTGCGCATAGACAACTTCCGTGGGTACTACACTCACGAAAATAAAAACCACCAGGAGAAGAACGAGAACGATAACTTTTAGATGTTTCATGCTACCAGCTGCCTCGTCCAGCATCAATACTATTAATTTGACGCTGGCTCAATGATCGTACCTGGCATTGATTGCCAGTTATCGCCGTTATTGGCGGTAATAAATACCCTGTTTTGCAGGAGAGTGTCGGGAGAAACAGTTGTAGTAAGATAACCTACACTTTCGTTCATCATACTTAATGAGACTGGCGTAAGGCCAATTGGAAGTGCTGAGCTTACATCCTGCCATGTCAAACCGCCGTCTGAGGTCTGCATCATTCTGCCCTGACCATAAGCGAGCCCATTATTTATGCTGCCAAAATCGGTAAATTCAACGTCTTCAAGGGTTGAATGGTACTTGAAAGTCTCGCCTGCATTGGTTGAGACACAGAAGTGCGTGACCATTTGACCAGTTTCAAGGTAGGCTCTAACAGGAACGATCACTTCGGTAGCACTGATTCGGAGGATATCCATGGGATCCAGTTCAGAATTCTCTGCATCTGACAGTCCATCGCATGCAGCCTGGTTCCAAGAACTACCCCCGTCCACTGTGCGAAATAGGTAAAGTGAACCCGGCATTGGGCGACTCCCGCCAATTAACGCTGTGTTTGCATCTAACAACGCAAAAGAACTTTTGATTCCGGATGACGGCAAACCGCGATCTTCACCTGAGGAAGGATCATGAATAAACACTTCTGTCCAGCTTGCGCCAGCGTCTGAAGTGGTATGGATGCTCACATATTGTGATCCAGCTCCGACGCCCAAATCTGCCACAAGCATACCCTCCTGCGCGTTGACAAACGCCATGTTTCCGCAGGGAAAATCTAATTCGTGGCTAACCCAGGTCTGACCACTGTCGTTTGTCGTATGCAGAACAGCAGGCGATTCAATTTTCGACTGACAGATCCAGCCCAAACTACTATTTGGAAACGACAGAAAGAGGGAGCCTGCATTCTCAGGGCTATTCAGTCCATCAGGGGTCACGTTTAGCCAGTGTTCACCAAAATCCCTGGTGTAATAGATCTTTGTCTGGTCCAGGTTAGTCGCCCAACCGCCACCACCGACGAACATGTATGTTTTGTAGATTGACGAAAGATACATCGGCGTGTTTGTGGGTGCCAACTCTGGAACGCTGGGCATCTGTGTCTCTTCTGGTGGAGGCGCTTGGACACAACCCGCGGTCAGGAACAGGACGATTATCGATAGAACGACGAAACATTTTTTCATAATTACTCCGTAGTGTATTTGGCAGTTATGTAGCTGCAAAATCTGTGCCGAAAAGACAGCGCAAAAAATTATCCAATCTTCATATCAATGCGATGATAGTATAAACCACATATTTGGGACAATTCCTGATGTCATTTTTGCCTCAAAACAAAATATCATGAATATTGTTGCCTGTATAAAGCGTAAATGTTTGCTTCCAAGTCTACAAAGTTTCACGTGAAACATGTTTATCTTTTCTTTGACATAAAATAGGTTTCACGTGAAACAATCATTTGCAAGGTTATCGAGCCGAACACAAACTCACAAGAGTATTGACCAGCGATAAAAAACCTAACTACAAAGCGGGTTTACTCTCACCCTGGGAACAAACCTAACGGGGTTGATGAGGCGAAGCGCAACTATTATAGGAACAGTAACACCCTTTGCCACATTGCCGGAATAAAAAAAGCCAATTCCTTCTCCTGAAAGTCGACACCGACTACAATTAGATGATATACAACCAAGGAGGTGAAAATGACTAAAATCCTTTTCTATGCTATGAATGGCGAAAAGATGTGCTTTCAGCATGTCTTGCTGAATGCACTTGATCTTACCGATGCAGGGTACCAGGTAAAAATTATTTTTGAAGGTTCGTCTGTGAAATTGCCCTCCCAATTGGCCGCTGAGGGAAACAAACTCTTTCAGAAAGCCCTGGACGCAGACCTGATCGCAGGAATCTGCCTTGCTTGCTCGCACGCGCTGGGTGTTTTTGAGGTTAATGCTGCCTTGGGACTGCCTATGTTGGATGATATGAACGGTCACGCCGGGATGCGGAAATACATTGCCGATGGCTGGCAGGTTATCAGTATGTAAGTATTGATCACTTAAATACATCCAAATTGAAGCAACAAAAAGTTGAGCCTCATTGCGACCGCTTTCATGGGCAAAAAATCTCTTTTGAGAAGCTGTTCCAATAAGAACTTTTTGCTTATCGACTTATGGGCTGATTATTAGGGAGCAACCCTCGGTCGACCATTGTCCACTTAATATAGCGGGTGAGGGGGATGATGATTATAAAAAAGGTTTGATTGCAAGGCGAGAGGTTCGATAATTACTTTTCTGGAGATTTAAAAGAAAAAATGTCCTCGGCGCGAGTCGAACGCGCAACCGTCTGCTCCGCAAGCAGGTGCTCTATCCATTAAGCTACGAGGACGTTTTGCTGTAAGGCAGTTATTCTAACCCTGAATTAAATTCAGGTCAAGGGAAATTTGACAGGCTGGTATTAAGTCGGATTTCCTTCAGTCAACTTTTCCTGAACCAAAAAACAAATTGAATCGATAACCCCACTTATTGCACTACCTTAGTTAAATTAATGCGCATAGGTATATCATTTAATACTCAAAATTGAGAAACTGGAGCTAAAGAAAGGCATTCCAATTGATTGCAGAAACTTACAGCTCACAAACCGTCTCCAATAATTGCAGTTACTGGTCAAAAATGTCACTATTTTCGAACCTTTCTCGTTTATACTGAAGGCCAAGCTTTACCATCACTCACCTAAACCAAAGGACGGAAAAGGAGGAGCTTTGAAACAACTCATCACAGGCGATGAAGCCATCGCCCGGGGTGCCTGGGAGGCTGGCGTCCGTTTCGCTGCCGGATACCCTGGCACACCCAGCACGGAAATCCTTGAAAACATTGCAACCTATCCAGAAATCCACGCTGAGTGGGCTACCAACGAGAAGACCGCTCTCGAGTCGGTGATCGGCGCCTCCATTGCCGGGGCACGCTCTTTGGCAGCTATGAAGCATGTTGGGCTTAACGTTGCAGCTGATCCTTTCTTCACCTTCGCCTACATTGGCGTGAACGCCGGCGCGGTGATCATCACTGCTGATGAGCCCGGACAATTCTCTTCTCAAAACGAGCAGGATAATCGTAACTACGCCAAAGCCGCTATGACGCCCATGTTCGAGCCTTCTGACAGCCAGGAATCCAAAGATATGCTGATCGAGGCGTTCGAAATCAGCGAAAAACACGACATCCCCGTCCTCCTGCGTATGACTACCCGGGTGTGCCATTCCAAAAGCATGGTCGAGTTGGGCGATCGCCAGGAAGTACCTCTCAAACCGTATGTAAAAGACATTAAAAAGTATGTGGCAGTGCCTGCCAATGCCCGCCCGATGAAGGTCAAGATCCAACAACACCGTGAACTTCTAAAAGAATACAGCAACAACTGCTGTTGGAACCGGGCAGAATACCAAGACACTCGAATCGGCATCATCTGCTCAGGCGATTGTTACCTGTACGCCCGCGAAGTCTATGGTGAGGGCGCTTCGTACCTTAAACTCGGTTTCACCAACCCCTTACCCGATCAGATGATCCTGGATTTCGCCTCCAAAGTTGAAAAAATCTACATTATTGAGGAAAACGATCCCTACATCGAGCAGCATGTGCGTGCCCTGGGGGTGGCGTGTGATGGGAAAAACCTCTTCCCGCTCAACGGAGAGATGACCCCTGAGGTCATCCGCCGTGTAATTTATGGTCAGGAGTACCCTCTTGACGAGGAACTACAGGCGGTTGTGGTCGCCCGACCACCCACGCTTTGTGCCGGCTGCCCCCACCGCGGCTTTTTCTATGAACTCGGAAAACGCAAGAAAATCATGGTTTCTGGTGATATCGGCTGTTACACGCTTGCTTCTGGGGCGCCTTATAACGCCATGGAAACAACCGTTTGCATGGGCGCCAGCATCAGCCTTGGTCATGGAGCGCAACAGGTGTTCGATATGATCGAGGGTGAAAAACCGCGCGTGGTCTCTGCGATTGGCGATTCCACATTTTTCCACACCGGCATCAATTCGCTGCTCGATGCAGCTTACAACCGCAGCAACCTGATCACAGTCATCCTCGATAACCGCATTACCGCCATGACCGGTCAGCAGGAAAACCCCGGTTCCGGTTACACCATCGCACGCGAGGTAACTGAGGCGGTCAACATTGAAACGCTTGTCCGCGCCATGGGCATCAAAAATGTGCGCACCATCAACCCCAACAAGCTCGACCAGGTCAACGAAGCCCTGGACTGGGCTCTTGGTATGCAGGAACCTTCTGTAATCATTACCCACTGGCCTTGCGCCCTCAAGAAACAAGCCCCATGGGATCTCGAGGAGTTCGAGGGAGCTTTCACTGAAACCTATTTCGTGGACGAATCGGTCTGCATCGGCTGTCGAAAGTGTACAAAAACTGGCTGCCCGGCGATCGTTTTCCAGTTTGAGAAGAAAAAATCGTCCATTGACCCTGACAAATGCGTTGGATGCAGCGTCTGCGCCCAGGTTTGCCCGGTACAGGCTATCCAGAAAGTGGAGGCGTAAATGAGCACAAAAAACATTTTGCTGACAGGCGTAGGTGGCCAGGGAACAATTTTAGCCAGCAAGCTGCTGACCAATGGTCTGATCG
>CAZDPK010000023.1:0-20496 GCA_964507335.1 uncultured Anaerolineaceae bacterium
AGTTACTAAGCACAGAATTTTTGGATGAAATCACCATCACAGTACGCTTCAAAGATGAAGCGGTAGAGGAATTCACCAACCAATTGAGCAACCTGAGTGCAGGGCAGGTGGAACCGATTGTGGTTGAACAAGACCCAGAAAGTGTATTTCCGTTACCCTCAAAGTCATTCTAATGTAAGGTCTGGTTTCTTAGCCCTGTCTCGAGAGAAGGTCCGGGCAGCGGGTGAGAGTGTAATTTTACTGAACAGACAAAGAAATGCCACTTAACACCCTAAGCTTGAGTATGACGTTTAGTTTTTTTAGCCACCAAATAGAAGCCTAGTGACCCCCTCCCCGTTGCGTCCAGCTATGCTGGACTTCGACCCGCCCCCTGGAGCGGGCTAAAGAAGTTGGTAATCCGCTTAATACAACTGCTGCTGTGCTGTATAAAGCTTGAAATAAAGACCTTTCTTCTCAAGCAATTCTGCGTGATTACCAGTTTCAACGATTCTGCTGCCTTCCAATGCGACAATTTTGTCCGCATTGCGAACTGTGGAGAGGCGGTGAGCAATGATGATGGTAGTGCGCCCTTTGATCAGACGTTCAAGCGCTTGCTGGATCAGCAATTCTGTTTCTGTATCTACCGACGAAGTAGCTTCGTCCAGGATCAGGATCGGCGCGTTCTTCAGGACAGCCCTCGCAATTGACAGACGCTGTTTTTGCCCACCAGAGAGCTTGACTCCGCGTTCTCCGATCAGTGTATCGTAACCGTTTGGCATGCGATCAATAAACTCAGCTGCATTGGCGATTTGGGCGGCTCTGATTACTTCCTCTTCTGTAGCATCAGGTCTGCCAAAAAGAATGTTCTCCCGGATGGTGCCATGAAAAAGAAAAACATCCTGCAAAACCATGCTGACGGATTGATGCAATTGATCCAGGTCGAAATCCCTTACGTCCACGCCATCGATGCTGACCTTACCGTTGATCACGTCATAAAACCTGGGGATCAAACTCACCAATGTGGTTTTGCCAACACCAGTCGGACCCACCAGGGCGACAGTGGTGCCTTCCTGGATATCAAGATTGATATTTGACAACACCTCTTCGTTTTCCGTGTAATAAAAACTAACATCTTCAAAGCGAACATGCCCCTCAATTGGTGCTTTAAAGTCATGGGGCTCAGCGGGAGAGGCAATTTCCGGTGATACCGTCAGGATATCAGCAATTCGCTCGAAACCAGCCAGCGATTCCTGAACTGCCTCCATTGAATTCCCAAGACCGCGCACGGGGGTATAGAAACTATCCAGGTACAGGAAAAAGGCAACCAGATCAGCGATCGAAAGAGTACCAGTAATTGCCATTCGGGCACCAAAAAAAATCACAAGCAACTGCCCAATTCCAGCGGCAAAGTCAAAAATCGGATTGAAGATAGCCATTAGCTTCAAGGCGCGCAGGTTCTTATTCAGTACCAACTGGATCTTGCCGTCCACTTTATCGAGGGCATCCTCCTCACGAGCGAACGCCTTCACCTCACGGATTCCAGAAAGGCTGTCGTTGAGTACGGCATTCAACTCGCCGAGAGACTGCTGGCGGTTCTTGAAGGCGGGACGAACAATTTTACTGTAGCCAATCAAGGCAATGATGATGAGGGGGATTGGAATGAGCGTTAGAATCGTCAGTCGGACGTTCATGGAAAGCAGGATCGCGGTAACACCAACCAAAGTTATACCGTTGACGATTACATCTGGCAGCGCATGAGCGATCATACGCTCAAAAAGGTCTGTGTCATTGATGATTCGCGACATCAACTGACCGGTCTGTTTATCTTCATAGAAACGTAAAGAAAGTTTTTGGATGTGCTCGTATACCAGCCGGCGGGCATCGGATACGACGCCCCAGCCAGCCTTGTGTGCGGCGTAGGAACGGATAAATTGCATAAAGGCTCTCGCAATAAAAACCAGTAATGCGATCACAGAAATGCGGGTAATAAAATCGAGAGAACCCTGGTCAAGCTGTTGGGTTGTGAGCCGGTCGATCAGCATACGGATGATCCAGGGTATCAATAGCTGGGCGCCAACCAATCCGAGCATGGTCAGCGTGGTGATCAAAATCAATTTCCAATATTTTCGCGCAAGTTTGCCGAGTAATGTAAATGGTTTCAAGATTGTTTTCTGCTTTCGAGTGAGATTATGACTGTTGCGTTTTTTCCCCAACGTGGTAACGGCGTGCTCCACGCCTTACGGAAGACTGTATCTTCCATCCAGAACAAACCCGTCCCAGCTGTGACCCAGGAATTGATGAAGCCCCAAGGGGTGTGAAGCTTTCCGCTGGTATGTTCTGGATCGTACGCGGCAAAGAGCATGGTGTGACCGCCAGCACCCTTTTCGCGATTGTAATTTTTGGGTTGGTCCCGGTAGTAGATTTTTGGTGATCGCTTGAACCACCAATAAATTGTGACCAAACTGGCTATGTTTTCTGCTTCAGCAGTTGCCCGCAAAACTTCAGGACTGAGATGGAGTAGCGTCGCTTTGAGGGGAAGATTGTACTTTTTCGCTAAATATCGCAGCAAGCGCACTTGTAGAGGCGGAGTGATTGCAGATTTTGGCAACAGGCGGTAGAAGCGCCCCTGCCACCAAATGCGGTTGATTTCAGTGATGATTTCCGCTGGGTTAAGTTTCACTTCAGTGAGCAATTCAATAGCTGCAACAATGGAATGTACAGCACAATCATTTCCAGTCTGAAGTGTTTGGAGCTTGGCAAGTTTGGTTTCCGGGAAGGCTTTCAGGCTTGTTTTTTTCATTATGGCAATTTTACTATTGTATCTGAGCCAATGGAGAAAATCGGCAGTTTTACATAAATTACCAGGTTTGTTCAGCAGCAAACCTCACTAGAAGTGTCATGGGATATTTGATGTTTTTTGGAACGGCAGCAGACTTGACGATCAGCAATAGGGAAATATAGAATTACAATTTTGCCTGTCAGCCAAATATTGACAGGCTGGTAATTGTTGAGTTAATGGTTGGTCTACATAGGCAAACGTTAACTTGAATTATGCTGAAATATCCGTTATTATCTAATTAATCTCGTATGTACACAATTAAACTTCTATAACAATTAATTGCTCATAACTTAATGTCTAAAGCTAGCAAGTCAGCATTGAAAAGCTTGTCGAATCGTAGAATCATTCTTAATTGAAGAACACATAGGAGTAAATTATGAGAAACTTTCGTACTCTGAGTTTTCTGGCAGTTCTTGCTGCTTGCTTCTTTGCAGCTTTTCTTGTTGAGGTTGTTTCAGCGGCTCCATCAGCCCCTATCGAACAAACTCTTTTACAGCCAGATGGTTCATTATTGCCCGCCTGGCAGTGGGGCGATGAATGGTCAAACGGATTTGAATCAATTGAAGGTTACACAATCATCAAAGACGATCAAGGCTGGTGGGTTTATGCCCAAGTGGTTGAAGGACAATTACAACCTTATACCATTCTGGGTAAGACTTTTCGGGTTGGACTTGCGGTGCCAGCAGGGCTGGAAAAACATCAACGTCCAACAGCGGAAGTACCTCCACGGGAAATTTTGGGGACTATATCACCAGAATATCAAAACTTTGGCACGCATGCAACCCTCGTTCTTTTGGCTGAATTCTCAGACCGCACGGCAACTTATTTACCGTCTCATTTTTCAGCCAGCATTTTTGGGGCTTCATCCAGCGTAAAGCATTTTTACAACACCGCGTCTTACTCCAGCCTGGTTCTCATCCCGGTTCTTGAAACTTATGGAACCAGTAATGATGGCGTGATTGGCTGGCTTAACCTGGGCTACAATCATCCTAATACAGGTGGATCAACCTCTACGCAAAACCAATTGATCACGAAAAACGCGCTGATTGCTGCTGATTCTTATATCAATTTTGCTAGTTACGATAATGATGGGGATGGCTATATTTCTGCCAACGAACTCCACATTATGGTTGCAGTAGCAGGATTTGAGAGTGCATACAGCGGCAATACGCCGGGTATTTGGGCACACCACTGGGATTTGAACAGTGTTGGCTTGGTCACCTTAGATGGAGTCACTCTGGGAGATTGGTACCACAATGGTGGATACTCACAATTTGGCGAAATTCAACTTGATCACCCAGCCACGATTGGCGTTATGGCGCATGAGTTGGGGCATGATCTTTCCTGGCCGGATCTTTATGATACTGATGGTAGTTCAGATGGATTGGGAGTATGGTCCATTATGAGTTCCGGCAATTGGAACCGCACCGGATCTAATTACTTTGGCACCTCTCCGGCCCTACCTGATGCCTGGCTAAAATGGTACCAGGGCTGGATTACGCCAACCGTAGTGAGCGGTACTATCACTAACGCTCCGATTTACCAGGCTGAAAACAACGCCAGCTTGTATTTGCTCTGCCCCAATCCAGGCGGAGTTGATTGGGAGTTCTACCAATACTCTGGAACTGGTGAGTATTTTCTGGTAGAAAACCGGCAACTGGTTAGCTATGATTCTGCCTTGCCGGGGTGCGGCTTGAACATCCTGCATATTGACGAAAGTGTCACAAATAGCAACAGTGCTAACGCGAATGAGCACCATCCTTTGGTTAAATTTATGCAAGCGGATGGATTGGATGAACTCCTGTGGGGAGATTCTTATGACTCTGAGCGAGGTGATAATGGAGATCCTTTCCCTGGTATCAACACCAATCGCACCTTTACTTATTCATCCACTCCCAATAGTCGCCTCTACAGTGGAGCAGACAGCCTGGCAGCGGTGACAAATATTAGCAATTGTGCTGCAACTATGACAGCTGACCTGTCCTATTCAGGGGTTACCAACCAGCCGCCTGTGGCCAATGCCGGTGCGGATCAAGTAGTTTTTACAAATTCAATAGTCACTTTGGATGGCAGCGGCAGCTATGATCCAGACAATAATTTACCGCTGACTTACCTCTGGTCTCAAGTTGGTGGTCCGTCCATCGTACTAACCAACCCTGCAACGGTCTCCCCTACCTTTATCGCTCCAAGCTTTCCTGCAATTGTGACGATTCAGTTAATAGTCACGGATAGTTTGGGTGTCAGTTCGACCCCCGATACGGTTAACATTAGCATACTGAATGCTCCCCCTGTTGCCAATGCAGGTATGGATCAGACAGTGAATACGCTATCTATGGTCACACTGGATGGCAGTGCCAGCTATGACCCTGATGGCAATTTACCCCTGTCTTATCAGTGGTTGCAGACCAGTGGACCGGCTGTGGTACTCAACAATCCCCAGGCTGCTAAACCAACTTTTCTTGCCCCACCCATTCCTGGAACACTGACCTTTAATCTGCATGTTACTGATTCCTTAGGGGCGATAGCTATACCGGATTCAGTCACTATCAATGTCCAAAACCAGGCACCTATTGCGAATGCGGGTCCAGACCAAACTGTGATGGTCGGTTCTTTGGTTGCACTGGATGGCACTGCCAGCTATGACCCTGAAGGACATCTCCCTTTGACGTATCTCTGGTACCAGACTGAAGGACCAGGCGTTGTTTTGATAAACCCTGCAACCCCAAGTCCCTTGTTTACATCGCCAACTATTGCGTCAACACTGGCTTTCTCGCTGGTCGTAACAGATAATTTCGGCCTCTCTTCAATGGCGGATACGGTCAAGATATTTGTCACGGGAAGTTATATTTACATCCCGATTGTGTTTAAATAATTATGGACACGAAGTAGAGCTGAAAGGTTAAATTATCGCAAATTCTTGGAAAATTGATGTAGTTGTCAACTTTCATAATTATTGACTTTCTAAATTGCAAGTGATACTATACACTCACAATTGAAAACCTGAGGTAACCCGATGCCCGGATGTTAGGGTGTAATGGCGGAAGCTGGTGAAAGACCAGCACTGTACCGCAACTGTAAGTCGTAAGACGAGTCAGGAAGCCAACCCCAGGAAAACCCAAAGACCTTCTCGGATTAAGAGGGTGGGTGAGATAAGCTCATATTCTCAACCCTTTCTGATCCAGAAGGGGTTGATTTTTTGAAATCGAGGAGAATATGAAAAAAATCCAGACCCTTCTGACTGTACTTATCATCATTGTTTTGGCAGCATGCCAGGTTCCAACCGTCGTTTTAGAAACAGAAGAAGCACCAGCAGATGTTTACGAAGTGCCATCTGATGAAACCCCAGCAGTGACATCCCTGGTTGATGAAACCACTCAGGTTACCATCGATTATGCCAAAAACTTTACACTGGAATACAAAGATGGCTACAAAGTATTGACTGTAACGCTGCCCTGGTTGGGGGCAACAGAACCATTGCAATACGCACTTGTCCCTGAAGGATCGCAGATAACTGAAGACGTGGGAAATGCTCTTGTGATCCATACTCCTATTAACAGCTTCATTTCACTTTCATCCACCTATCTCCCTTTTCTTGAACAAATCAGTGAAATGGAAAGCCTGCTGGCTCTGGATACTGTCGATTACATCTATAACGCTGACGTACGCAGTTGGGTTGAGACCGGAAAAGTGGCAAGTGTTGGCAGTGGTCCGACCATTGATGTTGAACAAGTAATAGAGCTTGCTCCGGACATCATCATGACTTCTGCTTCAGGTTCTGCCGAATGGGATACCCACCCCGTACTCGAACAAGCTGGGCTGCCTGTGGTAATCAATTCTGATTACCTTGAGCAGGACCCCCTTGGGCGAGCTGAATGGGGAAAATTCATTGCCGCCTTCTTCGATAAAGAAGTTGAAGCCGACCTCATGTTTGATGCAATGGTCGCGCGCTATGAAGAAGCCAAGGCTTCGGTGGCGGGTCAAACCGATAAAGCGACTGTTTTTGTCAACACAGCCTATGAAGGTACCTGGTATATGCCCGGTGGCGAGAGTTATGCGGCAATCTTGCTGAGCGATGCCGGCGCGGACTACCTGTGGAGCGACCTGGAAGGAAGTGGTGCAATGCCGATCGATTTCGAAGTGGTGATCGAAAGAGCGAAGGATGCCGATTTTTGGATTAACGTCGGTTTTGCCAGTGATCTGGCAAACCTGGCAGCCATGGATCCGCGCTATGTTGATTTCAAAGCCTACCAACAAGGAAATGTGTTTAATAACAATGCCCGCATCACAGACATGGGCGGAACAGATTACTTTGAGAGCGGAACTGCCAACCCGGATGCCGTCCTGAGGGATCTGATTGCTATCTTTTACCCTGATCTCGCTGGTGAGCACCAGTTGTTTTACTACCGTCAGCTACAGTGAAAGTGACCCAGAGCAAGGTCGAGATGAATTCAGCAAGCACTAATAAATCGGGAGTAAATCGCACAGGTATTTTCATTCTGTTGGGTTTGTTACTCCTGGTTGTGGTTGCATTAAATCTGACCCTTGGTTCAGTTCGAATCCCTCTCAGGGACATTCTCAAAATCTTATTTGGACAAGGCGGTGTGAAAGATAGCTGGGTATTTATCATCCAGGACTACCGCTTACCAAAAATTGTCACAGCAATTTTGGCTGGAATAGCTTTGGGAGCCTCCGGTTTGCAGATGCAGACCATGTTTCGCAACCCCCTGGCAGATCCTTTCATCCTTGGCATCAACTCCGGTGCCAGCCTGGGAGTGGCAATTGCTATCATGGGAGCAGGATTAGCCGGTGGGCTCTTTATTCCCGCTCTAAACCTTGCGGGGGACCTGGGTTTGGTCGCTGCGGCATCCCTGGGGGCAGGCCTGGTTATGGGCTTGATTTTGCTGGTTGGCAGGCGTGTCAACAACCCGACCACACTTCTGATCCTCGGGCTCATGTTTGGACACGCCACCAGCGCTTTGGTGAGCCTGCTAATTTATTTCAGCGCACCTGAAAAAGTGAAAGCATATAGTATCTGGTCTTATGGCGCATTTAATGGCGTAGCATGGAATCAATTACAAGTCCTCTTACTTGCGATCCTGGTTGCCTTGGGCATACTTGCCTTCATGCCAAAGGGTTTAAACGCTCTTTTGCTGGGAGAAGATTATGCCAAAACTATGGGCTTGAACGTTTCAAGACTGCGCATGCTGGTCCTTATCAGCGCATCTGTCCTCTCAGGGGCGATCACTGCCTTCTGTGGTCCGATCGGCTTTATCGGTGTAGCCGTTCCGCATATTGCCCGCAACTTATTCAAGACCTCCAATCACAAGCTGCTCATTCCAGCAGTGATCCTGATTGGTGCCATCGTGGCTGTGGCCGCCGATCTGATCGCGCAGATGCCTGGCAGCCAGTTTGTGTTACCCATCAATGTGGTCACTTCCTTGTTTGGAGCACCATTTGTACTATGGATCGTTCTGAAACGCAGACGGGGGGCAACGTCGTTCAACGTATGAGAAAACCCCTGCTTTCGACCCATAACCTTGAGATCGGCTACATAAATGGCAAACCTGCCCGAAAGGTGGTTGGATCTGAACTGAACCTGGAACTATACCAAGGTGAATTTGTCTGTTTGGTTGGCCCGAATGGTGCTGGTAAGTCTACTCTTCTACGGACTCTGACAGGTCTGCAGCCTTCGTTAGGTGGTGATATCTTCCTTAGTGGAGAAAAGTTGGCGCATTTTACCCGCAAAGAGTTGGCAAATGAGATCAGTGTTGTCCTGACCAGTCCAATCGAAGTGGGTGCCATGACGGTCAATGAGCTGGTTGGTATGGGGCGGTTCCCGTTTACCGGTCTTTTTGACCGAATGAACGAGAGGGATTGGAAAGTGGTGCAGCAATCCCTTCAGATGGTCGGAATGCTGGGTTTTGAAGAGCGTATGGTCCATAAACTGAGCGATGGCGAACGCCAGAAAGTGATGATCGCCCGGGCTTTAGCGCAGGAACCGCGCATATTGGTGTTGGACGAACCGACTGCCTATCTGGATTTACCCGGACGGGTGAGCGTTATAAATCTGCTGCACGAACTGGCAAGGTATCATGGAAAGACCGTGTTGACCTCAACGCATGATCTGGACCTGGCAATGCGAAGTGCTGATAGGCTTTGGCTGATGTCCCCTGGTGGAAAGATCATCAGTGGAGCTCCTGAAGATTTGGTCTTGAGTGGTGATTTTCAGCGTATCTTTGCTAGAGACCGAATAAGTTTTGATGTGATGAACGGTCACTTCTCGGTGGCTGGTAAGAACGAAGTGCAAGTGTGCCTGCAAGGTGAAGGGGAGGCGCGGGTTTGGACTGAACGCGCTCTGCAGAGATTGGGTTACTCTGTCAACTTGGAAAATGAGGCTTGCGTTGGATTGCGCATAGCCGTTAGCTCCATTGATGATGGTTTTATTTGGAAGGTTACTGAGGGGGAGATTGTTAAGGAGTTTTTCTGTATAGAAAGCCTGACTCATTACTTGCGTGCGTCATCAGACTGATTTTCTGCCATGCTTTTATATTAATTCTTTAGAAACGTAACTCGTCTCCTTCCAATTTTTTTCGCAAGGAAAAATACCTCCGTCTAATACACAAGTGGAGCTCGCAAGTACCAGTGCTTGCCGGATGAAAAAGGCGGCCATTTTCAGTCAATAGTGATTTTCAGCGCTTTTAAACATGACCTACAAAAAGATAGTCAATCCAAAGATTTTTTACAGTTGAAAGGTAAGATCCTTCGCAACACAAATTTAAAATTACAAATTTCATGCTCAAGATGACAATACTTCTCTCTGACAACACTCTCAAGCGGTTAAGAACGGTTCAATCAACAACACCACGGTGACCATCATTATCAGTGCCGTAATGCCATAAGCCAGCAGGTTTACAACTTTGCTGTTTCGATATTTACCCATGATGGAGGTGTTATTTGCCAGTCTCAAGATCAGGATCAACAGGACCGGCAGCAAGATGGCGTTCATAGCTTGGGAAAGAATCATGATTGGGAAGAGGGGGATGCCGGGAATCAGTACAATCAGTGTACTGACAAGCATGATCAAGGCAAAACCGCCATAGAAAACAGGGGCATCCTTGGGATTTCGGTTGAGTCCACGTTCAAAACCAAAGGCTTCGCAGATAGCGTAAGTAGTGGAGAGCGGTAAAACAGAAACAGCCAGCAGCGAAGCGCCAAGTAATCCAACGGCAAATAACAGCCCCGCCAAATTGCCTGCCAGAGGTTCCAAAGCCAGGGCGGCATCTTTGGCATCAGAGACAACAATACCAGAGGTAAAGAGAGTCGCTGCGGTCACAATGATAATAAAGGCAGATATCACGTTACCCCAGGCGGCACCAAAACCGACATCAATTCTGGTGTTTCGGTATTTTTTCATTTCTACACCCTTGTCCGCGATCGATGCTTGCAGGTAGAAAATGCCCCAGGGTGTGATAGTGGTGCCTATTACAGCAAGGATCGAGAAGATGTAATCCCTATCCATCTGTAAAGCGGGTCGCAAAATTGCCTGACCGACAACTGCCCAGTCAGGTTTGACAAAGAAAACGGCAATCACATAACTGAGCGAGGCAAAAGTGAGCAAAAGCAGCGCTCGCTCGACATATTTATACTTAGCTCTCAATATCAAGAGGCTCATTATCAAACCAGCGAGTGGCACACTGATGTATTTACTGATTCCGAAGAGTTCGCCTGCGGCAGCAACTCCCGCGAACTGAGCGACGGTGGTACCCAGGTTGGCGATAAAAAGAGCCAGCATGGCAAAGGTTGTAATTTTTACGCCATAGCGTTCACGAATGAGGTCTGCTGTGCCTTTGCCTGTCACTGCGCCCATTCGGGCTGCCATTTCCTGGACAACCACCTCACCTATTGTTATGACCAGAATAAGCCACAAGAAACTGTAGCCATAAGTTGAGCCGACCATCGAATAGGTGGCAATCCCAGGGGCATCATTATCGGCGCTGGCGGTGATAAGACCAGGACCAAGAATCGTGAAGATAAGTAAAACTTTGTTGAGCCAAATTGGTCTTGTTTTTTTTCTGCGCATACCTGTCTCCATTCATCCCGCCCAATGCAGGAAAAACTTATGAATCTTCTTGACCCCGATGGAAAACCTCCTATGTGATCAGCGGGGCAATAAACAATGCGATAGTCGCAGAGACCACCACAATAATGAGTAACACAGTAAGGATGTTTGCCGGTGATGAGTTGACCCAGCTGCCCATGATAGACCGATCGTTGGCAATGATCAAAAACAAAACAAGTATCAATGGTAACAATACCGCATTGATGGTTTGAGATAAGATCATCAAATCGAACAAAGGGATGCTCGGTATTAGGGCAAGTGCCATCCCCAGGAAAATAATAAAACCAAATATTACATAGAAGACTTTCGCTTCCTTGAAACTGTGGTTTAGACCGCGTTCAAAACCAAACGCTTCACAAAAAGCATAGGTTGTTGAAAGCGGTAGCACTGAGACCGCCAGCAGCGAGGCACCCAGTAAACCGGCAGCAAAAAGTATCGATGAGCCTTTCCCGGCAAACGGAGCAAGTGCCAAGGCGGCCTCTTCGGCAGCGGTGACTACAATACCAGCTTCAAATAGGGTGGCAGCAGTCACAATGATAATTATGGCGGAGATGATGTTCCCCCAGATCGATCCAACCACCACGTCTAACCTGGTCTCACCATAATCCTTTACTGATTTGCCCTTATCCGCGATAGAAGCTTGTAAATAAAAAATACCCCAGGGAGTGATGGTCGTACCGATGACTGCTAATACCAGCATCATGTAATTAGAATCCATAACAATAGTGGGGTTAACAACCTGTTTGGCAATTTGCGCCCAATCAGGTTTGAGGATGAAAAGTGTTATTAAGTAACTGATGGCACTGAGCGTGAGAACGAGGAGGACTTTCTCGACGTTTTTATAGTTTCCGCGCAAAACAAGAATGCTGAAGAGTAAGCCAGCAATTGGTACAGTAATATAACGGCTTATCCCAAATAGCTCTCCAGCAGCCGCAACGCCTGCGAATTCAGCGACCGTAGTGCCAAGGTTAGCGATGAGTAAAGCAAGCATGGCAAGCGCGGTGATTTTAACGCCAAATCGTTCACGGATCAGGTCAGCAGTGCCTTTACCAGTGACTGTCCCCATTCGGGCAGCCATCTCCTGAACCAGGACCATGCCAACCACAATCACCAGGATTACCCATAACAAACTGTAGCCGTAGGTGGAACCTGAAACAGAATAGGTTGCAATGCCCGGTGCATCATTCCCCGCGCTGGCAGTAATCAGTCCAGGACCGAGTAGGGTTATGAAGTAAAGAGCTTTACCCAGCCATGCTGGTGTTTTGATACGCTTTTCCATTATTCGTTTTACCTGCCGGCAAATCGAGGTAATCTCTTTTTCCATGCTGTTGGCAGAACGGTATCCAGCGCGTCATCTACTGTGACGATTCCAAGCATCTTGTTAGTTTCCGGTTCGATCACTGGCACTGCCATCAGATTATATTTTGCCACCAGGTAGGCGGTTTCTTCCTGTGATTGGTAAGGAGAAACGCTTACAGCATGTTCATCAAACCAGTTTGAAAGAGGTGTGTTTAGCGGAGCGGTAACTAAATCTCTTAAACTTAATACTCCTTTGAGATGTTCATTTTTATCCAGGATATAAACATAAAACATGAACTCATCTTCAAGAGCGTCTTCATTTGTGCGGAGATGTTGCAGGGCTTCTTCAACGTTAAAATCATCTGGAACCCATGCAAATTCAGTGGTCATGATTCCACCCGCAGAATCTTCACGATAACGCAACAGCGTGCGCATATCTTCTTCATCATCGTCTTCCATGAGGTTGAGCAACTCCTCACTTTTTACGGTTTCCATGTCTGCAAGAATATCCGCAGCTTCGTCTGGTTCCATCTCTTCCAAAATATCTGCTGCCCGTTCAGGCTCCAGGTGCGAGATGACCACCTGTTGAATTTCTGGAGAGCTTTCTTCCAACGTATCAGCCAGCTGCTCATCAGTGAAACCTTCCAGGAAGGCTTTACTGGTATGAAAGTCCAAATCGTCTAAGATCGTGGCGATATCAGCAGGTTCCATTTGTACCAGGCGATCTCGTGAGACCTTTAGGCGCAGCGGGTCGTCGTGTTCAATGGAGGCAACATCTTCCCAGGGGATGACATTACTTTGTGGTTTTTTATTAAATAATTTGGCTGTAGACTTGAAAAAGTTATCCAGTCCAAGGCGGCGTATGAGCCCTAAACCACCAACATCTACACCTGTCAGGTAAAAACGGTTTTCTTTCCTTGCCAGTTGCAAGTCGTTTACTCGGACAAGACGTTTTCCTTCAGTGTCAACAATTTGTTGGTCAAGTACACGTTGTTTGAGGTATAACTCGTGCCCATCAGGATGATAAACAAGAGGTTCTTCACTACGCCGAGTAAGAGTAATAGAGGGCCATAGGGTAGCTACACTAGCAGCATCGATAAGTTCAACTCCTCTGGGAGTATTCTTGACCAGAATAGCGATAATGGGGGGCATAAGTTGTTCGGTATTGCCAACCAGAATATCATCCAGCTGACCGATAACACGCCCATAAACATCCCAGACTTTTTGGTTGAGAAGTTTGCTTAAATAGATCATCCGCACCTCACTATTTTTATTTTGAAGGCAATTCCAGGGTTCAGTTTTGATTCTCTGACCCTGGCTGCGGATGATTGTGCAATCAGAATCAGAGAATGGTTAGCTCAGCCTTACTGGGAGGCTGGGCGTTTTCTTCGCCCGAATAGGAATCACTTCCTGGATTTGATATATTTTCCATTTCTCTTTTGTACACCTAGCACGAATTATAACCCAGGCAAAGCATGTTGGCGATGGAATTTTCTAAAATTCGACAATTAATGTCTTGCGTTAGAAGATTTCTAGTCTTGAAGAAGTTCGTAAATCTGGATTGTTGGTCCGGTGGTGTTGGTGGTTTTTGTTTGCCTGATCAAATTGATCATGTAATCCCTGAAAGCGTAAAGTTGTTCGAGGGTGTTTTCGGGTTTTGGGCTGGCTTCAAACTCTGCAAGTAGAGATGCTCTGGCTCGCAAGTCTGCGTAAAAAGCAGTTTCCGAGGTATACCTATCGGGTTCAGCTTCATATCTATTGTACATATTGGAGGACAGGATCACAAACTGTATTTGCCCAGGATCGTCAAGGTCAAAGTCAAAGATTGTCCTCAGATTTCTTGGGAGAAAAGGTGTGTAACTTTCGTAAACTGAGTTTTCCTGAGTAATGTCGTTCTGCTCCGTAAACTCGAGGGCGACGACACGCGTATCTTTCCAGGTGAGTAAAACAGATGAAGTCACGCCATTGAGGGCATAGACGCAGGCAAACACCCCAAGAAAAGCAATCGCCAGTAATTTGGTCAATTGTCGGTGCTTGATTGCATCCCAAAGTTTAGTCAACCCTAACGCGGCAAGTAAAAGTGGGGTGATCATCATCGGCAGAGACCAGCGCTCCCAATGTAATCCTAACTTGCTCAGTGCTACCCAATAACCGGCACCGAAGAATAGCAGCAGCACGGCAGGCTGTTTAGAGATTATCGAATAAATAACTCCGGCAACTGTAAATAGAGCAACTACCCATCCAGCAGAATTAATAAAGACATCCAGATAAAACTGCATATTCCCAATCCAACTCAGGTTATCCGCACCGAGATGAGTAGGCTTTGCTTCGATAGTTATTGCGCGGAAGACCTGATCCAACTTGAGGAAGAGGTGAGGGGCAAAAAGGAACATGCTAATAGCAACAATCGTGAGCGTTAATAAAATTCCACTCAGTAGCCGCCCCCATTTTTTCCCAATATTTTTGTTCTCCTGGTAAAGCATGTTGATGCCGAGCGTCACAAGCACAATGCCATAAGATAGTATTCCGGGATACTTTTCTAGCGTGTTTAATGCTACGGTAATAGATGCAAGGATAATCCAGACCCACTTATTTTTCTGTAGATAAAGCAAACAGAACAGGATGACTAACAGTGAAAGAGCCGTATTTAGAATATCTCCCGTAATATAGTGAGAATGTATGATGTAAGACGGATAAAAGCATGTCAAAAAAGCTGCCGAGAGCGAGAAATCTGCTGCTTTGAATAGTTTTCCAATTTTCCAGGCTAGCACAGGCACCGTTGCCCCCAAAACTGCCACAAGTAAGCGGGCATGAAAGTAGAAGAATAATGGGTCTTCACTGTAAGCCCAGCCAAAATTTTTATTAAAGAAAATCTTACTGAGCAGATTCAGATATCCAAATAGCGAAGTGTACAAGAATTGATTAGGCCTGGCATAAAACCCTGAATCAAGGGTGTGATTCTTACTCATCTCTATCAGAGGATCGATGATGAATCTCTCGTCGTGGTGCGTAAGCAACGGAAAGCTGAACTTGAGCCCGATCACACGAACTAATAGTGCGATCAGGAAAATTGCCAAAGGAATCAGCCAGTCACTTCGATTCGGTTTGGTGAGGTTCGATGAAGACTGCTCCATGGTCAAGATTATACTCAATGAGTGGATTGGGAGCGAGGTGCATGGTGGGAAAAAGGAGAAATAATAAAAGCGATTCCGCGTTTTCTCATCCACTGAAAATGGTGAGGTTTGTCATCCTGAGAGACATGAATGATCTTTGCACTCGACACGATTGATTCTTAACTGGCGCTCGGAATGACAAAAATACATGAAAACAACTCATGAAAAAATTTGGTACAAAAGCGGTACTTGTTCTTTCAGTGCTAAAGGTTGGGTACGCCAGCAAAAAACATCCCCGATTCCACCATACTCAAAAGCAACAATCTCTGGTTCTTGCCAAGAGCCGGTATGAATCTGCTCTGCAGCCCATTCAACCATTGACCAGTCTTGAGGTTGAAGCTCAAAATGATCGGTTGGAAAACTAGCATACTCGCGGATACCAGTAATGTGCAATTCCGCCAGTCGATGAAAGGGCAGCCTGCTAATGTAATCCTTGTAATCCATCCCAAATGCCTGGGCACTGATCTGGGCATGCGAAAGGTCGAGCAATAAACCCAGATCACAGTCTTCGATCACATTGCTGATCAAATCAGGGTCCGCCGCGATTCTTAATTGAGGCAAAAATTCATGCCAGGGCAGGTTCTCGGCGATAATTTTTACGCCTGGTAATTGATCACGAAGATAAGTGATATCGTCTTTCCAATTCTTTATCATCTTATTTCGGTGCTCCGGGCTATCTGCTTCGAGTGCGGGATGATTCGACAGGTGGATATTCAGATGAGGCGTGTGCGTTTCTCGCAATAACTGTCCGATCAAGGCAAAATTCAATCTCTGAATATTGCAGGCACCCACCGAAATCTCAAAATGGATGTAAACCGGACCGCAGGGTTTGGCGGCGTTGACGATTCCATTCCATTCAGGGCATTTTAGCAAGTCGACTTTAACAACACCTTGCCTGATCAAATCCCTCAATGGGGTCGAGTAGTTGACCGCAAATTTCATTTTAGGCTGCAGCTGATCCAGCTTCGGCTTCACCAAAGGGGTCAAATTTTGTTTCCAGGTCATGCCGGAATTGCTTGGTGTAGAGGTTGTAGTAGATTCCACGCTGTTGGATCAGGCTCTTGTGATCACCACTCTCCGCAATCTGTCCGTCTTCAATCACGAAAATTTGGTCGGCAGATTTAATGGTTGAGAGACGATGAGCGATGATAAAGCTTGTCCGACCGGTCATGAGTTGCAGCATGCCTTTTTGGATCAATGCCTCGGTTAAAGTGTCAACTGAACTGGTTGCTTCGTCCATGATAAAGATATCCGGCTCCGCAAGTAATGCTCTCGCGATGCTGATGAGTTGTTTTTGTCCGACCGAAAGCAAATTACCTCCCTCACCCACGTTTTGATCAAAGCCATGTTCAAAACTGGTGATGAAGTCGTAAGCGCCAGCAAGTTTCGCTGCATTCTCAATTTGAGCGTCACTGGCTTCCAAGTTTCCATAACGCAAATTTTCGCGAATGCTGCCCGAAAAGAGATGCGGAGTTTGCAGAACAACACCGATGCGGCTTTGGATATTCTTGAGGTCATATTCCAAATAGTCATGTCCTGCAATGCGAATCGTTCCTGAAGTCGGTTCATAGAATCGGCAGAGCAGATTAACCGTAGTGGTCTTACCGCCGCCGGTGGGTCCAACCAGGGCAATAGTCTGACCCTGCTTCACCTGGAAATCTAAATTCCGGATAACAGGTTCGCCGTCTTCATAATGGAATGAAACGTTCTCAAAAACCACATCGCCAACCAATGAGGTGGGAACCAATGTATTTTCTCTGTTGATAATAGCAGGTTTGGTGTCTTGCAGCGAGAAAACACGTTCTGAAGAAGCCACAGCATTTTGCATTTCGGCGTAAACGCGGGCAAGGTCCTGGATTGGCCAGAGGATCATCATGATGTAAGAAACAAACGCCTGCAAACCACCGATGGTCAGGGTTGTACCAGAAACCATCAACCCGCCTCGCCAAAGCACCAATACCAGTGAGATCGCGCTTATGGTTTGAATGGTAGGCATGTAGATCGCGGAAAGGAAGGCAGCCCGGTAACTTTCACGAAACATATCTGTGGAAAGAACCTCGAATGCCTTTAGATTCTTATTCTCGCGGCGCAGGGCTTTAACCACACGCACTCCAGTGATGTTTTCGTTCAGCGAGGCAGTCATCTTCGAATTCGCTTTGCGCGATTGACGGTAGTGGCGATAAATGTTTACTCTGAACTTGAACGACACAATGATCATGACCGGAAGCGACAGGATTACAATCAGCGCCAATCTCGGTTCTATAGAGAGCATATAAATCGATGCAAAGATGATGTTGGTGATAGCCCAAGTAGTGTCAATGATGCCCCAGGTAAGCAGATCGGCCATCTTTTCCGTATCGGAAGTGACGCGCGACATGATCCAGCCAAGCGGAGTTTTGCTGAAGTATGATAACGACAGCTTTTGGATGTGGTTGAAGAGCGCTTGGCGCAGGTCATAGCGCACACGTTCTCCCTGCAGACCGATCAGGTAGATGAACAGGAAAAAGCCAAAAGACTGCGCCAGAACAATGGAGGCGTAGATGCTGAAGAGCCTGACCAGAGCAGTGACATCGCGGAACGCAATACCCTCATCAATGATGCGCTTGTTCAGGATGGTGAAGTAAGCATCCAGGAATGAAACCAATGCGATGCCGATCATGGCGAAGAGCATGGTTTTCCAATGAGGTCTTAAAACCTTCAACAGGCGTCTGAGGACAGGACCTTGAGAGGTCACATTGTCATCGTACTCGGATTCATCATAGAACGTTGACACTGTCAATTTCCTTCTGTAATTCACTGTCAATGCGTGTCTGGATATTGTAAATATCCCGGTACATGCCTGGTTCAGCGAGTAACTGTTCGTGAGTACCGCATTGGGCGATTTCACCTTTGTCGAAAACCAAGATGAGGTCAGCAGCCATGATACTCTGGATGCGGTGGGCGATGACGAATGTGGTACGGTTCGCCATCAGTTTTTCCAACGCTTCACGAATTTGCATTTCGGTTTCCATGTCCACGGAGGAAGTGGAGTCATCCAGAATGAGAATGCGCGGGTTGATCAGCAGGGTACGGGCGATTGCGACCCGCTGTTTTTGCCCACCAGAAAGGGTAACACCGCGTTCCCCAACAAGTGTGTCGTAACCATTGCTGAAGTTAAGGATCACATCGTGGATAGCAGCTTCGCGAGCGGCTTGTTCAACTTCTTCCTGTGTCACTTCACGGTGTACACCATAGGTAATGTTATCCCGGATGGAGTCAGAGAACAGGAAGGGTTCCTGTTCCACAATGCCGATTTGCGACCGTAAATAATAACGCGAATACTCTTTTAGGTTTACTCCGTCCAGCAAGATACTACCGTTGGTTACATCATAAAAACGGGGAAGCAAATTGACCAGCGAGGTCTTGCCTGATCCGGTTGAACCGAGCAGTGCAATCACCTGCCCAGCTTCGCATTTGAACGAGACATTTTTCAGTACAGGATGGTCTTTTTCATATTCGAAATCGACATTCTTAAACTCGATTTCACCAAGAATCCCTTTCACAGGTTCAAAGGTATATGAGAGCAAGTCTTCTTCAGGCGCTCGAAGGATCTCAGAAACACGCCCAAAGGAAACAAATGCGCGCGAGGTATCCACAATTAATCGTCCGAGATTTCGAATAGGCCAGATAAGCCATGCAAGCAGAGAGTTAAAGGTAACAAAACCACCTATAGTCAGCGCTCCATTAAGAACCATCATCGCGGCGGTGAAGCTGCTGAAAATCTGCTGAGCGGCACTGATCAGGTCAGATATCGGCCAGAAAAAGGAATGCATAATGTTCAATTTTTTGCCGCGATTGAATTTCTCGAGATTGTTGGCATCAAATTTTTGAATCTCGTATTCCTGTCGGGCAAATGCCTTGACTACCCGAACACCACTCAGGTTCTCCTGAAGATTGGTGGTCAGGACAGCTTCCTGCTCCTGGTAAGACTCGTAAGCCTTGCTGAGTTTTTTGAAGAAGATCATTGAAACTACCAGGATGACTGGAACAATGATAACTGAGATCAAAGCCAGTCGTGGGCTAAGACTGTAGATTGCGGCTAAGTTGATAATGAAGATAAAGACAATACGCCCAATACCCACCGCCTGGTCGGCAAAGAAGCGCCGCAGCGTGTCAACATCGGAAGTGGCTCGTTCCAGCAAGTCTCCGGTTTTGGCTTCAGCATGGTAAGCATAAGATAATCGCTGAATGTGATCGAAGAGATAGTCACGCAACCGACGAGTGGAGTTTTCGGCAGTGAAGGATGCCATCCAATTGCTCATAAATGATGAGATTGCCTGCAGCACGATCATCGCTCCGAAATTCAAGGCTGCCAGGATCAACTCATTGCCCGAGAAACCCTCACCAATCACCTGGTCAAGGTAGCGACCAAGCACCAAGTACATATTGGTACGCGCAAATGCAGCCAAGGCTAGGAAGACAGTGGCGACCAAGTAGTTCGTATGATAGCCTTTCATTAAATGCCACAAACTCGCCAGCTTTTTGCTGGAGAGAATTTTTGGTATGTCCAGGTCTACGTAACTACCTTCAGGCTTAATCACAAATACTCCAAATCGTTGCCCTTAAAATACTATCGGCAAATAAGAAAGTATACTCACGGCCATCCCGAGCGTCAATAAAGTTCGACATCTTGTGAAATTTCCAAGGCTTAAAGAAGATTGTGGCAATAAAAAACAGGGCGTTGGTGTTTCTAATGCCCCAAAAAATTTTCCCGATTGTTTGAAGTTTTGTTCCTAACGCCTGGTGATATTGTTTGCTGCCACAAAATTGATTGCCTCATTGATGATCTGTTGATTATCATGATCCAAAAGCATGGTGTGAGAGGCATCGTCCAGAATGATTAACTGTTTATTGTTCGATGAGATTGAGCTTATTATGGTTTCTCCTGTTTCAAGCGAGACTCTATTATCTGCCTTACTAACAAACACTAAGGTTGGCTGTGTGACTTTGTCAAGATTTTGCTTGACTTGCTTCTGAAGCTTCATAAGCTGAACAAATCCCTTCAATGGGAAGACATTGTAGCCTTTCCATTCCTGGTCATCCTTAGA
>CAZDPK010000023.1:20596-24043 GCA_964507335.1 uncultured Anaerolineaceae bacterium
CAAATCCCTTCAATGGGAAGACATTGTAGCCTTTCCATTCCTGGTCATCCTTAGATGGACCTTTATCCCAGTACTTTTTGAAGTACTGCAGAAGATAAACAGCCTTCGATCCTTTGATTTTAAGTTCAAGAGCTGGAGAGAAGAGCAGCAAGCCAGTTACATCAGGAAATTCGGCTGCCAAGAGCAGGCAAAGCAGCGCACCCATAGATTCACCGCCCAGCCAGATTTGGTCGCAACTTTCGCCCAAACCATGGTAAGCCTCGAGCACTGTTTGATACCAATCCCGCCAATGTATTTTGTTAAGGTCATCTGGATGGGTATCGTGCCCGGGTAAGAGCGGCGCGCTTACGGTGTAGCCGGCAGCGTGCAAACGCTCCGCCAGGGGGCGCACTTCGGTTGTCGTGGCAGTAAAACCATGCACGAGTAAAAATCCGGTTTTGTTACCCGGGAAGTAGAAACTTGAACCGTCGAGGTGTGGTTTTACGATGTATTGATTTCTCATTACTCTCCAGTTTTGTTAGGGGGCGTGGCAACCGCCCCTACATCTTCACTCGATCGTGTCGGTCTCTTGACCGAGCACGTAATTTGACCGCAGTTCTCCAGTTTTTTCTGGATGGTGGGAAGGCTATCCCCTGTACCGGTCAGTCTGCCCAATATTCCAAACGGTCGATCAAAGTCTTAAAGTTCTGAGTTCCCGCTGACATGGTCAAAAAACCGAAATTTCCGCCTTCTCCAATGCTGCTATCGCTTGTTGAGCCAACTTTTTGCCTGTTGATGTAAAACTCGAAGGCATTGTCTTTGGCTAATATGCCGATCTGATTGGTTTCTCCTGCCGGGTTGAGGGCGTCACTTTTCTCATAAGATAATAGGTCAATGGTTTCATTGGCCGCAGTGTAGAGGGTGAAACCCCAGCTGCCATTGCATGTGAGCCCCATATAGTAAAAATCGCTGGAATTGCCCCAACGGATCACCAGTCCAAAACGATCCCAAGCCTGGCAATTGGGCATACTGAACGTAGTTTCAAAGTAGCCGTTCTTCAATTCCGGCTCTGTGGTGTACCAACTGCTCCACCAGGGAGTACCTTTGGAGGTAAATTCAAGCTGACCATTACCAACCTTGGAATAAAGGTAATTATTCTCAAAATCCCAATAATCACCGCTGTCAAAGTCTTCGATAAAGGTGGCTTCACCGCTCCAGGGGTCAGTTGAATCGACCAGGGTTGGTAATGGGGTTTGCGAGGGGACAAATTCAGTTTGTGTCGGCACAGTCGTGGTCGCGTTTACTTCTTGAGTTAGGGTTTCCTCTATGAAGGGCGTTTCAACTTGATTTGGCAGAGCAGTGGCTGTTGTTTCCAAACCGGCAACTTCTTGTGTCTGGGCACCCTGCGTCAGGATGAGTGCTACGCTGGTTTGAACTACCGGGTCTTGGGAATAATCAGTATCTCCTGGGAAGTAACAGGCAGAAAGAAACAACATAACGATCAACACAGGGAATATTTTTTTCATGAACCACTTCTTCCATTTTCTTTTCAGTCGTTGAATTCAATTCTACTCCAGACCAAATCAGGCTGAGACAAATTGAGTCTATAATATGGGGTGTATCTTGTTTGGATTTTTCCTGTTAAGTCTTAAAGACAAAAATGTGAGGTTTAGAAATGGATTTATTTACGAAAGCATTTGAATATGAGGCTGTTAAGTTAGCAAAAGCAAGCGGTACTTATCCTTATTTTATACCGTTGGACAGAAATGAAGGCACCGAAGTGGTGTATCAGGACCGCCGGATCATCATGTGCGGCTCGAACAACTATCTTGGACTTACCACCCATCCTAAAGTGCGTGAAGCAGCCATCAATGCCATTAAACGCTATGGAACAAGCTGCACCGGGTCGCGTTTTTTGAATG
Source organism: uncultured Anaerolineaceae bacterium (assembly GCA_964507335.1). Lineage (GTDB taxonomy): Bacteria > Chloroflexota > Anaerolineae > Anaerolineales > Anaerolineaceae > Mesolinea. Next base: position 22,498 of record CAZDPK010000023.1, read on the forward strand.
GAAATATGTCCATCATCGAAGAATTGGAAGAAAAATTAGCAAAGTGGGTGGGCAAAGAAGCTACCCTGGTGTTTTCGACCGGCATGCAGGTGAACCTCGGCACAATCAGCTCGATCGTTGGCAAACGCGATATCGTCATTCTTGACAAAGAAGACCACGCCAGTATTGTCGATGGTGCGTTCTTGAGTGGCGGAAAAATTGAGCGTTTTCGCCACAATGATATTCCCCACCTGGAGCGCGTTCTTCAGAGCTTGCCGGAAGAGCCGGGAAAGTTGTTGATTGTGGATGGTCTCTTCAGTATGGAAGGGGATATCGCAAAGTTACCCGAGATCGTTCCGCTCTGCAAAAAGTACAACGTGCGATTGATGGTGGATGACGCCCACGCTATGGGTGTTTTAGGCGGCGGGCGGGGAACTGGAGCTCATTTTGGTATGACAGAGGATGTTGACCTGATCATGTCAACCTTTAGTAAGTCATTTGCCTCAATCGGTGGATTTATCGCCGGGGATGCTGACATAATTGAATATATTCAACACCATGCGCGCAGCCTTATTTTCAGCGCCAGCATTCCACCCGCAAACACAGCCACGGTTCTTGCAGCTCTTGAGATAATGCACGATGAGCCTGAACTGGTGGAACAATTGACAAAGAATGCGGAGTTTATGCGCGCCGGCTTCAGCCGCCTTGGCTTCGATACCGGTCAGTCTGAATCGCCTATCATTCCAATCATCATCGGCGACGATGCCCTCACTTTCAAAGTCTGGCGGGAGTTGTTTGATAACGGCGTGTTTGTGAACCCGGTCATCTCCCCTGCTACTGCGCCTGGTCGTCAACTGCTGCGCACCAGCTACATGGCAACCCACACCGAACCGCAATTGGTGAAAGTTTTGGAGGTTTTCGAAAAAGTCGGTCGGGAAAATGGTTTGATCTAATATTTAGAAATCACTCCGACTTCTGTTTTGGGAGGAAGGTGTGGGATCTTCAGAAGATGTCCCTCCTTCCTCCTTCGCTTTTAATTAAGTATCCAGGAATGCCAACTTAACCTCTTCCATATCAACATGTAATCAGATAACCCGTCTCACCGACCTCACTGATCCAATCACTAGGCAAGTGCAAATCATCCTTGTGAAGTTGAACTAAGCCGATATCCGGGTCAATTTTTAAATGCAATATTGGTTGTGAATTTTATCTTTCACAGCGGTTTTGTGATTATAATTTAAACCACAAACATCCAATATGTCTCTACCCATAATTGAATATTTCAGGAGGCAGTCATGAGTTTTAGAACATTCCATCGAGTTTTTTTATGTGTAATCTTGCTCGTTTCGCTTTTCTCTACAACCGTGGATGCACAAGTAGATCCCTACGAATTCATTGTCGATGTCACAACCGACACGAACGATGCCAATTTAGATGATGAAGCGTGCGCTGATGCCCAAGATGCCTGCTCCCTGCGCGCGGCTTTGGAACAATCCAAGCCTTTAACCGCAACTGGTAACACCGTGAATATCTTTTTTGATCTGCCCTCCCCTGCGACAATTGAGAT
>CAZDPK010000024.1:0-14449 GCA_964507335.1 uncultured Anaerolineaceae bacterium
CAAAATCCACCCGCTCAACTCACCCCTGGCGATCGGGTAGCCCTCCCTGGCGCGGCAACAATTGTAAGCCGATACATGAAATAGACAAACAAAAAAAGGAGAGTAAATCTATGCCAACACCCTGGGAACTTCGTTTCGCCAACCGTACTCAAAGGATGAAGAGTTCCTTCATTCGTGAGCTACTGAAAGTGACCAATCAGCCGGATGTAATCTCGTTCGGAGGTGGGTTTCCTGCTTCTGAACTCTTCCCAATTGAAGAGATGAAAGCTGCGTGCGATAAGGTTTTGACTGAAAACGGAAGAAAAGCCCTGCAATATACAACTACAGAAGGCTATGACCCACTTCGTCAGTGGATTGCAGACGATGTTAATAAGCAAGGTCTCTCAGTAACGAAGGACAACATCCTGATCACAACTGGCTCCCAACAAGCCCTCGATTTTGTCGGACGAATATTCATTAACAATGGTGACAGAGTTCTGACTGAATCCCCAACCTACCTTGGCGCGATCCAGGCATGGAATAACTATGGACCAACTTATGTAACCGTTGACACCGACGAGGATGGCTTGGTGACAGATAACCTGGAAGGGATAATCAAACAAAACATTAAATTCATGTATGTTTTACCCAACTTTCACAACCCACTGGGTGTGACAATGACGCTTGAACGACGCAAAAGGTTGATCGAATTAGCAAGTAAATATGGTGTGCCGCTAATAGAGGATGATCCTTATGGCAAGCTGTTATTTGAGGGTGAGCCCATTACCCCAATCGCGGCATTGGATTCCGCGTATCATCATTGCGGTCAGGGAAGTTTTGAGGGTAACGTAATTTATACAAGCACCTTCTCCAAGATACTGGCTCCAGGCCTTCGTATCGGGTGGGTTATCGGGCCAGCAGAAGCCATTAAACGCATGGTGCATTCCAAGCAAGGTGCCGACCTGCAGTGCTCGACCTTTGACCAGTACGTAGCTTACGAGATGGCTGCCTCAGATTGGCTGCCTGAGCATATTGAGACGATCAAACGGGTTTATAAGGAACGCCGCGATGCCATGTTACAGGCTTTTGCGGACTTTATGCCCGAAGGCACGACCTGGACTATTCCGAGAGGCGGTTTATTCCTCTGGCTGCGTTTACCAGAAGGCTGTGACAGTCTGGAACTCTTCCCCAAAGCAGTAGAAGAAAAGGTCGCGTATGTTCCGGGAACTCCGTTTTACCCCAATGGCGGTCCAAAAAATACTATGCGCATGAATTTCTCAGCCACGAACCCGGAAAAGATCCGGGAAGGCGTCAGAAGATTGTCAGTGATGATCAAGAAAACGATGTCAGAAAAATAAGAATATTGTCAATAAACAAGACTCAGGCTGCCCTAGTACGGGCAGCCTTTTTTCTCATTGGAGAAAATGAAGAAAGGAAACTTACCTCACTTAGCAAAATGAGCAGGTCCAAGACCCGCTCATTCGAGTAACAATATTTTTATTCACCAACAAATATGTCAGTTAGCGCTGCCACATGGAGAAATCGGTCAAAATTGAGCCTCCAATGAACTCCCTTAGTATTGAGTTATCCGGAACAAATTCCGTTGTGGTTGGCAGGAACCATTCCAAAAACTTCAACAAACGTTTAGCTTCAATGTGTTCCTTGCTGCCAAAACTGACCTGTCGTAAGAGCGGTTCCACCAACGGTTTCAAGGTAGAAATCTCGTATGCCAGGGCTGAATTAAACATGACATCGGCATTCTCCTGGTATGGAAAAATGTGCTGTTTCTCGCCCATACGCACAGACTCCCAGCGTGCGATCGTCTGGCTGGCACTGTAGCCTCGGTCGCGCGCGTCACGCACAATGCGTCTGATCATGCGAGTGTCTGTGGTGGAGATACGGTTATGCCGGTCAAGGTTCAGCTGTGTAAGGCAGGAAATGTAGATCCGGAAGGTGTTGGCTGGGTCGATATCCCGCAGAAGATTGGGGTTCAAGCCGTGAATTCCCTCGACGATAACGATATCACCGTGATGCAACCTGGCAATCTTACCTTCTTCGCTCATGCCGGAAATAAAGTTATAGTAAGGCAGTTGCACTTCGTGACCGGCAATCAAAGCCTTCACATCGTGATTCAGGCGGTCCAGGTCCATGGCACGTAAGGATTCATAATCCTTGTGTCCATTGGGCAGAAGGGGCGTCTTTTCGCGGTCGACGAAAAAGTTGTCCATTTCCAGGGCAAAGGGGTTGATACCTCTGGCAACCAGCTGAATGCTGAGCCTCTTTGAAAAAGTGGTTTTGCCAGAGGAACTGGGACCAGCAATCAAAATGACTCCGATCTTTTCGTGGTTCTCATAGATCTGATCTGCAATTTGTGATATTTGCATTTCATGCAGTGCTTCAGAGACCAGGATGACTTCGTCTACGTGCCCGGTTTGAATGGCATCATTTAGAGCACCAACCGATGGGATCCCCAGTTTATTCAACCAATCGCCATAATTTTTGAACGTCTTAAGCAGGGTAGGGAATTTCCCCAGAGGTTCAATGATGTTGGGAGTGTGACGGCGCGGGAAGCGCAGCACAAAGCCTTCGTCAACCAAATCCAGGGCGAAGCGCTTCAAGTAACCAGATGAAGGGACCATATAACCATGATGGTAATCGCGCACGCTATTGGCACGATAGAGAACCAGGTCTGGTCGCTGGCGATATTTGAGCAGGCTCACCTTGTCGTTCTCCCCTGCTGCCGTAAAGTAATCAATAGCATCCTGCAGAGGAACCATCTCACGCAAAAAGGAAATGTCATCATCAACCAGTTGTTGTATGGTAGAACTAAGCCGCTCCACCTCAGTCTGACCGAAATCGGGCACGTTATGGACCTGGCAGTGATATCCGCCCGAAGAGACGGAGTGATCGATGGTCAAGAGACCTTCAGGAAAGCAATGTTTAAAAGCAACTTCCAGCAAGAATACGAGCGACCGCCGATAAATACGGGCACCGTCAGCGTCAGCCGTCGTGATCAAACTGGCAACGCCATCATGTTGTAGGGGAAAGGTCAACTCGCGTAATGAACCATCGAGGATTACCCCCACAATCAGGGGTTTTTGGTCCTCCTGGACAATATTGATAAATTCTTCCAATTTAGCCCCTCGCCTTCCGGTGATGATACGTCCGTCATCGAGAGTCAGCTCAACATCCGGTCTGGGGTTTGTTGTTAGTTGAAAGTCTTCTGTCATGATGCTTTTAATTCGTCCTTTCTACCAAAATCATAGGCACAATGGCAAAATCGTCCGGACCTTTGCCATCCACAGGTGCAGCAGAGGAGGGATAGGTGCCCAAGGCAGTTTGTTGGTCAGTTTCTGCGCCTTCGGGAATGAGCAGGTCGATAATGCGTGTGTGATTATTATCTGCTGCTGCACCACCAAAACGATAAGCTTCAGCCTTCTGGCTGATATCCCGGACGCGCCAAACACCATCAGCCGGGTAGCCTTCCTGTCCGAGCAATGCCACTGCAAATGCCCAGGTTTCCGGTTCACCTTCACCAAAGAATTCCACAGGGACACTTGCTATGATGGCATTCTGGCTGTTGTCGACATACACTTTCATGGCGCTGGTGGCTTCAGTATAGTTGACCGGGGCGCCATCGGCATCCAAAACGACCACCTGGGGGGTCCAGCCCTCAAGCCAGAGGGCGATTTCCCAGCCATTATCAGCAGCCAGGGCTGCGTTGCGACCAGGCAAGAGCATCCGTGCTCCGGTGCCGGAACCAGGATCTTTATCCATGTAAACATCAAGTGTCTGGACCGAAAAGCCCGAAGGCGAGCCCCAGCCATTCGTGATCTCGGATTTAAGTCCAAAAGTGAAGTACAAGTTAGCACCATCGGTAGAGATATCAAAGAAAGTCAAGTCAAAGTCGCCTGCTTTGAAGACACCGTCAGTTGGGTAGGTGTAGGTTCCGGGTCCAAAGTCATCCCCTTCGGGGTCTTCGATCCGCATAAGTGAGGTGAGCGGCTCAAAGCTGAAGTATTGGATGCCGATTGGTGCCGTTTTATTGATTTGGATTTCCTCAATTGCTGGCAAGATAACCTGGGCTGGAACAACCGTTCCCGCTCCTACCTCACCCAAAATTGATTTTGGTAGTGAGATTTCTATGAGATTTCCGTTCATTACGGCTTTTCCATCGACTTCACCTGCTTCTACCCAGCCTTGCTCGGTCGCCGTGTACAGTATTATCGGGCTGCGGTCGAAGGGCATATGAATCATGCGGGAAGCTGGTGAGATCAGGTTAGCACCGTCTAAGGTGATCATGGATTTTCCGCTATCCCCAGCTGCATTGAGGTAGATCTCAACGGATGTGTAGATGTTATCAGCAACTGTAATATCATACGCGATGAACAAATTAGCCTGATCCATGCCATAGGCAAAAGTCCCGATGACAGATTCATCGTATGAAAAATACCTCGCGGCGGGTTTCCATTCCTCATCTTCCAGATTTCCGTCAACAGCGGCTGTCATCATGCCACTTACTGCGACATCTGCCTTTATCGCTTGAGGTTGGATGATGGGGATATCCAGGAACGCTGGGGTTTCAACGCCAAGTGAAGTGTAAACGCCTTTCAGGAGAGCCCGATAGCCCTCATCAAAATAGCTGTCTTGTCCTGAGTCTTGGTCGGTACCATACCACCAGAACCAGTCAGAGCCTTCAGCCAGGTACATGAAGTCCAGTGCTTCAGCCAGGGCATCGGGGGTTGCACTGAGAGTGCCGTCTTCGTATTGCTTCAAATCAGCCCGAACTCTGGCAAGCAGATCCCAGCCTTCGGCTTCTTCTTGCTCACCGATCCAGGTATCATAATTTGCGCTAAACCAGGCGCCAGGGAACAGTTCGGGTAATTCCCGCTGCTCAGGGTAGAGTTCAAGATATTCAGAAGGAGTGATAGTTTTCAGGGTTTCACTTTCAGCCAGTTTGCTATAGAGAGCGTGGAAAAATTCCTTGCCATCATTATCGTAGTTTTCCCAGGCGTTTTCACCGTCTACAACGATGGAGACAATATGGGGTCCTTCAATCCCTTCCAGGCTGGCGCGGATGTTTTCAAGTCGGTTGACCATATCCTGTGCGGCGTCTTCACCACTCATGCCTGAATAAGTGAAGCCAACCTTGTCAGAAATGACCCAATCACGGAAGAAGATCGCTACTTTTTCGCCGGTCTCGCCCTGAACGTAATAGGGACGGTAGAGCGTATCAGGATCAGTGACGGTGTCTGAACCATCGCGGGTAAACCGGTCACCCTGCATTCCAAGTGAAGCTACTAAAACTGGCTCGCCGGTTTGCATCCACTGGTACCCAGCTTCACTCACCAACGGAACGATTTGTTCAGCTACAGAGCCCTCACCGGGCCACAGCCCACGAACGGGCATGTCAAAGTGTTCTTCGTACATCTCTACACTTTTCTGGAGGTGGAAGATGGCATCATCAGGATAGCTAAAACCTTCCTGGGGCATAATTGCCTTGGGGTTGCCGACCAATGCCAGGCTATTGTCAAAAATCAGCGGTAAGATCGGATGAGCATAAGGGGTGGTGGTGACTTCAACGATGCCTTGATCCTGCAGGTCTTTGTGGGTAGGAATCACCTTGGCAAGCAAATCTTTAATGCCATTAAACAACACGACCTTGTCCTCTTCGCTGAAATCCCGACCCTTTTCTACCAGGGCTTTAAACGGTTCCTGGGCAAGGTAATCGGGGTCTACCCAGGCAAGGTTGAACCAGATCTGGAGGTCGCGAAAATCCTGCTCGGTGAAGGTTTCAACGGCAGCCGCAATCGCATCCTCATCGGTGCCATCACGCAGATCTAGCAGTTCCTGGTAGCGGGAATGAACAGCAATGATATGATCCCAGTTTGCGTCAAAGAAACGAGTCAGGATGAAGGTTTTTTGCTCCACGGTCAGCTCGGCAGCTGGGACTTCAGCTAGCGTCCAATAGAGGTCTTTGGTGCCATTGTTGACAAAATCGTCCAGTTGTCGAATCAACGAGGGAGTCAGGTTGAATGTCGCAGTCATACCTGGATGCTGAGCAACCAGCTCTGCCATGTCAAGGTAATCTTTGGTGGCATGCACACGCACCCAGGGTCGGGTATAAACGCCGTCCTCGTCTTTGTAATATAGCGGTTGGTGTTGATGCCAGGTCAAATTGACATAGAGTGGCAATGCTTCAACAGGTTCAATTGTCTCCACTACTTCTGTTTCTTCCACAGTCGGAACAGCTGTAGGAGCGGGGCTTGGGGTTGTTGCCCCACAACCAGCCAGAATTGAAATGAGCAGTAAAAAACTCAATATTTTTGCCAGGTTCTTCATTTTTCTCCTTTTATTAAATAATAAAATCGGACAATTACTTGCCCAGGGTAAGTATCATGGTTTGTCCACCCTCTAACAGTGGGGTGACGAAAAATTCAGTTAGTGAGCCTGTTTCGGTGAAGGTGATTTCGCTGAATGGCATCTCGCCCCAAACACTTTCGACGTTCCAGGTACCGGCCAAAGGACTCTCTTCGATCGAAATGGTGCAATTTTCCATAGTTTGCACACCCAGGTTAGCCATCACAAGCACAACCTGGTCTTCGTAAATGCGGGCAACCGTATACAGCCGGCGGCATGAAGAACTGAAAGGCAAATAGCTTCCTTTTTGCAGAGCCGGGAGTTGGTTGCGGGTGTTCACGAGGGCTTTGTACCAATTGAGCAGGGATTCGGGATCTGCGTTCTCAGTCTCGACGTTGGTATCTTCCCAACCTTTAGCTGGTTCCTGCCAGGGTTCAAAGTCGCTGAAGCCGGCATTTATCTGGGCAGACCACTGCATCGGTTTACGGATCAGTTCATCCGGTTTTCCGCCGATCATACCGATTTCTTCACCATAATAGAGGTAAGGGGTACCAGGACCAGTGAGATAGACGAACGCAGCCAGCTTTTGAGGTTGGGGACGACCGCCAAAGTAAGATGCAACGCGTTGCTGATCGTGGTTGGTCAAAAAAGTGGCAAACTGCTGGTCGGGGAAATATTCGAGCGTATCCAAATAGCTTTTCATGATGCGGGACGGATCGGGTGAATAGATGCCGCCAAGGATGTCGGCTGCCAGATCGAACATGAAATATTGCTGCATACCGCGTTCAGGTTCGTTGTATTTGGCGATAATCTGTGTATCTGTCCAAACCTCTCCAACAGTGTAGGCTTGTGGATTGATATCCAGATAATAATTGCGCCAGTCCTGGAACCAGGCAATGCTGCTCTTAGTGTCTTGCAGGCTGACCCCTTCCTCAAATAGGTAGCGGGCAGCGTCAACCCGGAAACCGTCCACACCGAGGTCCAACCAGAACTGAGTAGCGTTGTAGATCGCCTTTGTCACCATTGGTTCGTGATAATTCAGATCAGGCATTTCGCTCCAAAAAGGAGCATAATAATAAGCACCATTGGCTTCATACCAGGCGTTTTGTCCCCATGGACCTTGTTTGCGCGGGTTTGTGTCTTCCCAAACATACCAGCTACGGAAGCCGCTGGCAGGATCTTGTGAAGAAAGAAACCAGGGATGCTCGCTGGAGGTGTGATTGATTACAAAATCGATAACCACATGAATACCGCGTTGGTGGCACTCCTCAAGCAGCTGTTTGAAATCGGCTAAGGAGCCGTAATCCGGGTTGACAGTTTGATAATTGGTGACATCGTAACCGTGGTAGGAAGGCGAAGGCATGATTGGCATCAGCCAAATGCCGCCTATACCAAGATCATCGCTGGTCTCTGGGTCACCATCGTTCAGATAGTCGAGCTGCGAGATGATGCCCTGGAAGTCACCAATGCCGTCCCCGTCACTGTCTTTGAAAGAGCGCACAAAGATTTCATAAAAGACAACTTCATTCCACCAACCCATCGGGTCTTCAACTTCAAGCTCCTCAGTTAGTTCGCCCGGCGTTGGATCAATTGTTTCGAGTACCTGGCTGGTTGCGGTTGGTTGGGGGGTTTGAACTGCTGGCTGGCAGGCAACCAGAATGAGAGAAGATAAAATAATTGCCAGAATGGCAAGTTTTAATGACTTCATATATCAATTACTTCCTTATCCCTATTGTGTATGACTTATTTTACATTACATTTGAGTGCAAGGAACGGAGAGCTGATAGCTAGTCGTTGAAAGAAATCATGTGCTTGGTCAGGATCACAGCACAATCATTGCTCCACTGATTTAGAACAAGGTCCCATTAACTGGCTCGATCAAATACTTTCCCTGACTTTGTGGGGTGTTGACATCCCGGCTGACCTGGTGGGCGGACAGGCTGCCATCCGGAAGCGGCTTTAGCAGGCTCAGCAGGAACCTGGGGTCACTTTCTTCCAACCAATCCCACATTTTATCTTTCTGCAAAATCACAGGCATACGGGGATGGACAGATTTGACATCTTCATTCGCTTCGGTCGTGATCAGCGTGCAGGTGGTAAGGCCAGGCACACCAGGCAGCGAAGAAACTCCTTTATTCTCCCAATCGTCCCACAACCCGGCAAAGGCAAAAGGTGCGCCGTTCTCCAGTTGAAAATAATAGGGGATCGAAAGCTTGCCTTCTTTTCGCCACTCATAAAAACCATCCGCCAGAATCAGGCAGCGCTTATTCCGAAAAGAACTGCGATAAGAAGGTTTTTCTGCCACGGTCTCAGCACGGGCGTTGATCATTTTGTATCCGATGGAAGGGTCTTTTGCCCAAAACGGCACCAGACCCCATTTCATCCAGACCACATCCCGGCTTTCCGGGAAGGGTACCGTAGGCACATCCTGGGAGGGGGCAATGTTATAGCGCTTTTCCCAATCCAGCGGCATCTGCCCTAATGCCAACTGCGTACGCAGGTCTTCCGAATCGATTGCTATCGTAAATCTCCCGCACATAGTTACCTCCGTTTAGTAAATTATATTCTACTGAGAATCATTATCGTGATAGGGTCAAAGGTTAGGGATAAATATTGACGAAACCAGCCTCAACGAGTATTATTACAAGTCGCCAGATAACCGTCTGGTAAATTTATGGGCGAGGGTAACCTGAAACAAGGTGAGAGGCGCTCGGAGGAAAAATGACTACAAAGCACGACGATATTATTATTAAAGTTGAAAAGCGCGAAGTGACCGGCAAACAGGTCGGACAATTACGCCGCCAGGGCATCCTTCCCGGTGTGGTTTATGGCCACAAGGTTGATTCCTATCCGGTTCAGATGGAAACCCATGCAACCACTCTTCTGATGAAGAAAATTACCCCCACCACCCTGGTCACGCTTGATCTGGATGGAAAACTAACCAAAGTGATCGTTCGCGATCGCTCTTACGATGTGGTCTCTGGTGCCCTGCTGCACCTGGACTTTTTAGCCCTATCGATGACCGAGATGCTGCGCGCAAATGTTGCCATCGAATTGGTCGGTGAAGCTCCTGTTCTGGATGAGGTGCCCGGCTCTTTGATCAACCAGGTCTTAAATGAACTCGAAATCGAAGCCCTGCCAAGTGAAATGCTCGAGAGAATCGAAGTCGATCTCAGCGGCATAGCCAGCGCAGAAGACTTCATCACTGTTGGTGACCTTAACCTAGCCGACAATATCACCGTTCTTACTCCATCCACTGAGGTTATTGTATCAGTCAGTTACGTAGCTGAAGAAGCTGAAGAAGAGGCTGAAATCGTGGAAGAGGAAGTTGAACCCACTGTCCTGGAAAAAGGTAAGAAGGAAGAAGAAGAAGACTAGTCTTTTTTCTATATCAGTAAATGAGACAAAAAGACCCGTCCTTTGGATGGGTTTTTTTGTCTGTGTTGCTTACCAGTTGGCGAAGGTCCTGAGAACTACCTCGGCTCCGCTGGGGTATGGTGGTTGATTTAGCCGAATGGTAACGAAATCAGCTCACTGGAAATTTCAACACGATAAAAGGTTGCAATCCTCAGGAAATTATCCAAGCAATCTCAAGAAGTCGAGCGTCATCCCTGCCGTGGCACCCCAAACAATTTCTCCATCAAATGGCTTGAAATAGGGCACATCAAAATCCTTGCCGCCATGGGTGTGGACGCGATACTCCTGGTTAATAGGATCAGCAAGCCAATCCAGCGGAATGGAAAAAACGCGGTCAACTTCATCGGGGTTCACGGTCAGAGGTGTGGGCCAATTGACAATCCCCACAACCGGAGTGACTACAAAACGTGTAATCATCGCCACTTGAGCCATGCGCCCTATAACCTGGACTGATCCAGGATCTAAACCGATTTCTTCCTGTGATTCTCTAAGCGCGGTTTCGATCAGGCTGTCATCTGCTGGCTCCCATGACCCGCCGGGAAACGAAACCTGACCACTGTGGTCGTGCAGCCGAACTGAACGAAGAGTGTATACAAGTTGCCATTGATCACGTAAGCGGATCAGAGGTAACAGTACCGCTGCAGAACTCAGCCGGCTGTCTCTTTCCTTTTGGGAGAGCCCTTCCCAACGAATGCCGCTTTTTTCCTGCTCTGCCAGGCGTGCTGACAAATCGGAAGGCAGGTCAATCATTGGCTTCCAACTCCTCCGCTTCGTTCTCCAGGTCATCCAGTCTTGCCTGGATGGATCGGGCAAAGATCAGATAACCAGTGTGTGCCACCATGCGATCCACCGGTCTTAGACGACCCCAATCGGATTTGTAGTGGCGCAGTAAAATTTCACAAACGTCAATAAACGCAAAATTGCTGTGAGAAAGCGCACGCAAGGTCAATTCAACCTGGTTCATTGTGGGAAGGAGCGTGGCAAACTGACCGCCGCCCTTCAGGCTGGCGCTGACTTGCTCCAGATAATCATATGGATTTGGTAAATCGAGGAAAATAGCGTCGAGGTAGCGTTCCTCAAAGCCATCACTGGCATCACCCAATTTGAACTCTACTCGTTGGTCCAGACCAAAGAGACTGAGGTTTTTACGTGCCAACTGCTGGACCTCGGGGTTGCGCTCATAAGAGTAGACCCTGCCGGTATCACCAGTCAGAAAAGCGAGCACAGTTGTCAGTCCGCCTGACCCACCGCCGCATTCCAAAACGCGTTTGCCTGGGCCAACGCCTAACCTTAGGACAATATAACCGATATCTTTCGGATACATGATCTGGGTGGTGCGCTTGATGGCTTGCACGAGGTCAGTGATGCCCGGCTGAAGCACAAAAAAAGGATGACCGCTATGCGATTCGAGGCGCACACCCCAGGGTTGTCCGATGATGTCATCATGCTTGATCACTCCGCGATGAGTCATAAAAACCTCGCCGGCTTTCAGAACCAGGAGGTGATTTTTGTGAGTTGTACCGTGGAGTTGAACCAGGTCACCTTCATTTACCAGGTTGACCGGGTCGCTTATGTCAGGGATCATTGCTCGTTCCGGGAAACCAACTCAGGTTGAACCTGGGTAATCCAATGCCCAAGGAACAAAAAGGCAACACTGCCAATGATTCCCCCGACGAGGTTGACCGGACCAATGCTCATTAAGTTAAAGCCCAGCGTACCGGCCACCAGGTGACCAATCAGAAAACCTACACATGAAAGAGCCAAATAAAGCAGTAGTCGAAAAATGCCTCCATCGCGCCAGAGGTGAAAGAGTGCCCCCAAGAGTGTTGCCAATATGAAACCAAACAAGTAGGAAGAAATGTTCATTCTTTTCGAATACCATTCTTAACAAAAAATTACCTTTTAGCATCCTTTCCCTCTGCTAAGGTCGGACCAATCATAACATAATTTTTTTAAGCAATTCAGAGTAGTTGTGGTATAAATCGAACAATGTCAGAAATTTATCCCCTCACTGATGATCTTGGTTTTAGAATCCTCACGCCAGAAACCTGGAGTGACTTTGAGGAGATGTTCTTACGCCACAAAGGTGTTTCCGGTGGATGTTGGTGCATGTTTCACCAAATCAGTGCCAGCCAGTTTCAAAAATTGGACAGAGATACCCGGCGTTCGCTGCATCAAGAGCGTGTTACCAACGGTCTGGCAACTGGAGCAATTCTTTATCAAAATACTAATGCAGTTGGCTGGGCTCAGTTCGGTAGGACTGGTAACATGGAACAGATCCTGAGAACGCGCAAACTGATAAGCTGGGTCGAAGAAGGTAATCAACTTCCTGAATGGTTCATAACCTGCTTGTTTGTTGATAAGGCTTATCGGAAGCAAGGTCTGCAGAAATACACACTCACGTCAGCGATAAAAGCCATCGAATTGTCAGGCGGAGGGTTGACTGCTGGACTGCCATTCGATTTTCCAGACGGTAACAGACCGGCTTACAGCGGTAGTATCCATCTTTTTGAAAGAGAAGGCTTCCGCGTGGCCGCTCACCTCGGACATCGTGCATTGCTTTTGAAAGAAATCTGATGTTTTCGGACACTCACGCCCATCTTGATTTCGATACCTTTAACTCAGACCGCGAGGCAGTAATTGAACGCGCCAGGACGAATGGACTGCAATTTATCATCAACATCGCCATCGACCTGGAAAGCAGCCACCAGTCGCTTGCACTCGCTTCACAGTACCCAGGGTATATTTTTTCAACAATTGGCATCCACCCCAATTACTCCCAGGATGCAAGCGATGACACCTTCAATGAGCTTTCAGACCTGGCAAGTGAACCTGGAGTAGTCGCCATCGGTGAGATCGGGCTGGATTACTACCGCGACTATGCCACCCCTCAGCAGCAAACCAAAGCACTTGAAGTTCAGCTCGATTTGGCGCAAAGGCTGGAATTACCCATCGTAATCCATGAACGCAATTCGGCACAAGACCTCGTGCCGGTTTTGACGAAGTGGCACAATAACCTGCCAGCCGGCTCCCGCCTAAAACTGAACCCGGGTGTTATGCATGCCTATAGTGCAGAGTTGAGTTTTATTGACGCGCTGCTTGAGTGCGGCTTTTGTTTTGGGATTGGCGGACCAGTGACCTACAAGAACGCTCGTGAAAAACAAGAGTTAGTGACTCTACTGCCGTTAGAAAAGATGTTGCTTGAAACTGATTGCCCTTTCATGCCGCCGCAAGCTCATCGTGGGCAAAGGAACGAACCAGCCTTTATCCCCCTCATCGCCCAAAAAATTGCCGAATTACGGGGAATGTCGATCGACGAAGTCGGTGGGCAGTTGACCAGCAACGCCATCAGACTTTTTTTTCAGCCAGAAAATCGTTGATACCGTCACTGCGAAACCCTAAAGTGGGAGAGACAACAACACAAGAACTACAGAAAGGGTCGTGGTAATCTGCAGTAATCCTGGGAGTTTACAGTCAAAACAATCCTCCCTTCATCTGCCTCTTATCACCAAAAGAGGGTTGGAACGATTATTGATCGCAGATCTTTTTAAACCTTCTGACTTACGTGTACAGAACGGTTGGTGACCAACCCTTACAAGGGCTCACTCCTCCGGGATTTCATATACCGGTACGAAGGTCTGATCGCCGAAAGGTGGTCGGACATAGGTGTTATCCACCTGGCGGGGAGGCAGCTCCAATACCTGGGGGGTCAGGTCTTCATACGGAATCTTGCTCAACAAATGGCTGATACAGTTCAATCGTGCCCGCTTTTTATCATCAGCTTCAACCACATACCATGGGCTCAACTTGGTATCGGTGTAGCGGAACATATCATCTTTAGCACGGGAGTACTCCACCCAGCGTTTACGCGATTCAAGGTCCATGGGGCTAAGTTTCCACTGGCGGGTGATGTCATCCATACGAGCCTGGAAGCGGCGCTCCTGCTCCTCATTGCTGACCGAGAACCAATACTTGATCAGGATGATGCCGGAACGGATGAGCATTTTCTCAAATTCGGGCACGGAGCGATAAAATTCTTCCACCTGATCGGGGGTGCAAAAGCCCATCACACGTTCCACACCGGCTCGGTTGTACCAGGAGCGGTCGAACAAAACCACCTCTCCGGCAGCAGGTAAATGGGCGACGTAACGCTGGAAATACCATTGTGTTTTTTCTTTTTCAGTCGCCACAGGAAGCGCAACCACGCGCACAATGCGGGGATTCAGTGTTTCAGTGATGCGTTTGATGGTCCCACCCTTACCGGCAGCGTCGCGACCCTCAAAGATGACCACCACTTTCAAACCCTTTTCTTTGACCCAGTATTGAAGCTTAACCAACTCAATCTGGAGCTTTTCCAACTCTCGTTCGTAAACTTTGTCAGAGAGTTTCTTCAACTTTACCGGGCGGATGTCGGAATCGACTATTTGGTCTTCAGCCAGATTTTCAGGCAATTCGACAGGATCAGATTTCTCTTTTTTGTCTTTCTTTTCGGGCTTGGATTTCTTCTTTGCCATACAGACCTCCTGAAAGCAAGGAAACGGGAACAGGGAACGGTTGTAATTAATTATACGGCAGTTTTGCTGACAAATACCTTCTTTTCGTAAGCGGTTTAGCTAGTGAATCCGGTAAAACTTCTAGATAAAGAAACATTAGGTTCGCAGAGAGACCTTCGGTCAGATGGCGTGCTCGGTCA
>CAZDPK010000024.1:14549-23434 GCA_964507335.1 uncultured Anaerolineaceae bacterium
GAGACCTTCGGTCAGATGGCGTGCTCGGTCAGGAGATCGGCAAGATCAACCAATCTACCTGTCCCGTTTATAATCCACGAAACGATAGCCCACGCCCCGCTCTGTCAAAATGTATTGTGGATCGGCGGGATCGACTTCCAACTTTTTCCGCAAATAATTGATATACAGGCGTACGTAATGAGGTTCATTTTCGTACTCATATCCCCAAACCTTGTTCAGAATCTGGTCATGGGTTAAAACCCAACCAGCATTTTGCACCAGGTGATAGAGTAAACGGTATTCAGTGGGGCGCAGTTGCACCAATTCCCCCTCCACCCAAACTTCGTGGCGGTCGAAATCGATAGTGAGGCGGTCATCTACGTTGATCTTGCCTGATTCTTCATCACGGCTAAAGTCACCACGACGCAAAACAGCCCGGATTCGGCTGGTAAGTTCGCGTGGGCTGAAGGGTTTGGTCACATAATCATCCGCCCCGAGTTCCAAGCCTTTGATTTTGTCATCTTCTTCGCCTTTGGCTGTCAACATGATAACGGGAATGCTGCCGATTTGTCGGATCATTTTCAAGACAGTGAAGCCATCCACATCGGGCATCATGACATCGAGCAAGACCAGGTCGGGCAGCGTGGTTCGCAATTTTTCCATCGCCTGCGAGCCGTTATAAGCTTCGATCACGTCAAACCCATCTTGTTCCAGGTTCAGACGGATAATTTTCACCAGTCCTTTTTCATCATCGACAACCAAAATTCGCTTCCTGTTTTCCATTGACTCTCCTAAGAAATTTCCACGAGGATGACACTGATATTATCCGGTCCACCAGCCTGGTTTGCAAGCTCGCATAAACGGTTAGCACGTTCAGCCAGTGATCTATCAGAGCAAATCTCGTTAATGATCCTTTTTTCTTCCAAAACACCCCACAACCCATCCGAACAAAGCATGAGGTACCCGGGTGAAGACAGTTGTTGATAGCCCTGATCAACTTTGAAACCATCCGTTTGCCCGAGAGCTCTGTAAAGCACATTTTTCTGAGGATGAGTCTCGGCTTCAGCAAGGCTGATCTGACCGAGGTCAACCAACCGCTGCACCAGGGAATGGTCGCGGCTCAGGATTTCGGTTTTCCCATCGTAACCAACCAGGTAGAGACGCGAATCCCCAACGTGAGCAAAATAGAGGGTCTTGTCGATCAACAGGGCTGCAGTGAGTGTACTGCCTCCGCCCGCCACTTTGTCCAAAACAGCTTGCTGGGCGAGGTCAAAAGCTTCCGCCAACAGAGGTTCAATTTGTTCCGGGGTTGGCAGTGAATCGAATTGTTCCAGTAGTTCGGGCAAGAGGAATTTGTTAAGGTTTTCAATCGCAAGAGAGCTGGCGAGTTCACCATTCAGGTGACCGCCCATGCCGTCGGCGACGATGAACAAGCCAATCCTACTGGTTTTGTCGCAATAACCCTGCTGTAAAATGAAAGATGAAGCGGAGTCTTCCATGTGGTCACGAGCGATACCGACCGATTGAGACAATGCTGCCTGGAGGTTGACTGGCACTCCCGGCTCAAAATTCTTCGGTTTCTTCTCCAATGTATGCTTTTTGTTGTTTCGGTTGAACAGGTTCAATACGCTACCACCATTGCTAAAAAATCAGGGTTGAGGGGTGCTGAGTTCCAGCACCTGCAAATAATCTTGGGCTGCCCAGCCCGAACGGGTTTTGTCGAGCAGGGCTTCACAATGCCACCAGGTGTAGCCATCCTTGGCGATAGGACCATCGATGACCTTGAAGGCTTCATTATCCATCGCCAGGAAGTTCACCTCACCCGATGTACCGGCTTCGGCACGCATACGCAAGCCAAGCCCCTGCGTGCCTATTACTTTTACGTAACGACCAACCGCGATAACATCAGGGGGCAAAATTGAAACATCTGACAGGGTTGGGGTGGCTAAAATGGAGGTGGGTACCAGCGTAGGGGTTTCGGTTGGAGCAGGTAATAGTGTGACCAGGTATTGCGGTGTGGTTTGGGCGAGCTCAGCTCTCCCAGCCTGTGAGCGAAAAACCAGGTACGCCAACCCCACCAACGCGAGAGCAAAAACAATGGCTCCTACGATACTTAGGGGATGGATTCTTGGTTTTCTGCGCGGTTCATCCATAGTTATCTGATCTACTTATCGTGTTTTTTCCAGAAAAGATCAAACTGCCTGTAAAGCTCACCAGTTCGTTCGAAATGAGGCATGCCCTTTGTGTTGCGACTTCGGAATGCCTCCCAGTTCGACTTTTCACGCACAAGTTGAGGCAGCATGTCAAAACTTGTTCCTGCTTCGTTATCATACACCACGTAAACCGGTGTCGTAAGCTTCTCATAAAACTTCTCACGCACATCCGAAACGTTCAACTTACCGCTAAACAGCACGATCGGTGCAAAATGAGCGCCTGCCTGGTGAGCGGAGGTGTAAGCCAGATCGATCAGATCACCTGGTGCAGAATAGGAAAATCGCTTGTGATAAAAAGCTGTTATTCTTGCCCGACTAGCCAGGAAATCATAAATTGGAAGACTCCATAACGGAATCTTAAGGTAAGAAAGTAACAAATCTCTTGCTCTGTTGCGATAACTCTCACCTTTGAGCGTGGTTGGATGAGGCATTTCGAACCCCCTCGGGTTGATCATGACCATCGAACGGATCCATTCAGATTCATTCACAGCTACCATGGAAGCAAACACGCTTGCGCTGCCAAGCGTAAGCACATGACAGGGCTGACCAATTTGATTCTTGATGAAATCTGAAATTGCCTCCTGGTACATGGCAGGGCGATAAGGGCGGTCAGTCTTCTCTGAACCACCAAAACCAGGTAGATCGATGGCGTAGATCGGTCGTGAGGTTTTGAAGGATTCAAAAACAGGTAGAACATCGTGAAGACCGGCGTAGGGATGTAAGCCGTGGATCAATAGAAGCGGGGTTTGACCGCCACTTTCATTGACATAATAGTTGATCGCGCCAGCACAGGGTGAAAGATACGTATGATGTTCAGCATCCAGGATGAGATTGAGCTTGGCGTGGTGGTCGATGTAACGTTTGCTGTAAAGGATCCAGCCTACCTTAACTGCCGCCAGGCTTGAAGCAACAGAAAACAAAGTCCAATTGTGGTTTCTATTTACTTTTTTCTCCATGATCGCTGCTCCTTCACTGGTTGCCAGTGCTATATCTAATTATATATGAGTTTAACATCGCAAATTACAAAATAAACCGTACCCTTCGATGGTCTATGGTGGAAGATAATTCCGCACATCTTTCGTACTCGGTCTGCCGGTCTTGCCTTCGGTGTCTGGGTATTACGCAAGCCCGGCACGATCATCAGCTATGGGCTATCACCTGTCACCTATCAGCTCTAAAGGTAATGGTAAAATCGTTTCGATGAGAAGATACAAGAGCGGCCGACATAAGAAAAGCAACAACCGTTGGTTTATCCTGAGCCTTGGCTTGGGCTGTCTGCTTGCCAGCCTGATTTTCGGCTTGTTCGCCTGGTCCGATTTCAAAGCGCTGCCAGAAATCATCCCATCTTCGACCAGCCTTAGCGGTGTCCCGCTTGGAGGTTTAAGCCCGGAGGAAGCCAAACAACGTATTAACACCGCCTATTCCCTGCCAGTCGAACTGCGCTATAACCAAGCCCGCATCCAATTTACGCCAACCGAACTTGGTTTCGTCATCGATCCTGAAGCGACTTTGGCTCAGTTGAACGATCTTCAATCCAACCAAAGTTTTTGGGAGGCGTTGTGGGGCAAAGAGGTCCAACCAACCGCCCGCGATTTGCAGCCCGTTTTTACACTGGACTCGAACCAACTGAGCCTAGTTCTGGATCAGGTTTTCAGCCTGCGCTACGACCAGCCCCCCACCAGCTCTATCCCGGTGCTTTACTCGACCAATTTCACCCCGGGTCAGCCTGGCTACCAGGTTTCGTCGCTCACTCAAACCATCGAACTTGTAAAAAATGCTCTGCTCTCACCTAACGAGAGAGTGGTTGAGGTCAGTGTCAGCCAGATTCCTGCTCTTCCGTTGGATTGGCATAATCTCGAAGCATTTCTTCGGCAGACCATCCTCCTGGAAAAATTTGATGGGCTGATTGAGATTTACCTGCAGGACATGCAGAATGGACAGATCAGGCATTTTGCACTCCAGGATAACCAGGATGTGGCGGTGGATGTTGCTTATTCTGCCGCCAGCACAATCAAAATTCCCATCATGGTTTCAACAATGAAAAGGATTGAAGAGCCTCACCCAAATCAAGCCCTGAACTGGATGCAGCAGATGATTGCTGAATCGCTCAACCCACCGGCTGATGGGTTGATGAAAGCTTATATGGACAATAACAGCGGTCCCTTGATCGTGACTGCCGACTTGCGGGAGTTGGGTTACCAAAACACGTTTTTAGCAGGCTACTTTGAACCAGGTTCACCCCTGTTGGAACGAATAGTTACCCCAGCAAATTCACGCAGGGATGTTTACCTGGACCCTGATTTTTACAATCAGACCGTTCCTAGTGAAGCTGGCGATCTGTTGGCAAGGATTTATCGTTGTTCTGCCGGAGATGAACAAGCCCTCTTCACTGCTCAAGTCACAGTCGGCGAGTGTACAATGATGCTGGATTACTTGAAGGGCAATAAAATCCTGGCTCTGCTGGAAGCAGGTCTGCCGCCAGAAGCAACTATCGCACATAAGCACGGCTGGACCAACGAGATTGATGGGTTGATCCATACGATTAGCGACAGTGCCGTAGTTTTCACCCCTGGTGGCGATTATGTCCTTGTCATTTTTGCCCATACCCAGGAACAATTTCTCTACGATCCAGCCAACAGACTTTTTGCCAGGCTTTCACAATCCATTTACAATGCCTATAACCCCGACCATCAGGCATATTGGTATGATAATTGAAACCAACTAACATGAAGGAATGAGCATATGCAGCTGATCATGACCCACGAGCAAGCAGATTTTGACGCCCTGGCTTCCATGCTGGGGGCGCATCTGCTCGTGCCAGAAGCTTATGCCTTATTACCCCGCCAGATCAACCGAAACGGTCGTGAATTTTTGGACAGGTACGGACAGGAACTGGGTTTTTCAACCATCACCGACCTGCCAAACCAGAATATCCAGCAGGTCTATCTTGTGGATACACAGTCCCTGGTCACGCTGCGAGGTCTGACAAACGACACAAAGGTGTGCGTTATTGACCACCACCCTCGTAAGAAACAATCTAACGCAGAATGGGATATGATCCTGGAAAACAGTGGCGCCTGTTCCACGCTTTTAGTCGAAAAGATCCAGGAAGCCAATCTGGAACTGGGCAAGCTTGAAGCGACAATGCTGCTGCTTGGGATTTATGAAGATACCGGTTCGCTTGGTTACAGCAACACAACACCCAGAGATGCCAGAGCGGTAGCATTTTTGCTGGAACATGACGCAGACCTGAACATCGTTTCCCGTTACCTCAACCCACCGCTCACAAATATCCAACAGCAGCTTTATGATCGTTTGCTAACCAACCTGAGCAGTCATATTATTGAAGGGCAAACCATTTTAATTGCTAGTGCTGAAGCGTTTGATTTGAACGACGAGATCTCTTCGGTGGCGCATAAACTACGCGATTTTCTCGATCCGGATGGGCTTGTGTTGGTGGTTTCGACCAAGCAAGGAGTGCGCATGGTGGCACGTTCGACCACTGACAGCCTGGATGTCGGTCGCCTTGCGCGGCATTTTAAGGGAGGGGGACACAAACGAGCTTCCTCTGCCTTGATACGCCCTGAAGACAAACCCACATCAGAGAATACCCGGGCATTGATGCAACAGATCGTAGACCAAATACAACATTTCTTACCTATTGTGGTCACGCCTGAACTGAAAGTGCATCAAATCATGTCCCGCGATCCGCTTGTACTCAAGCCGAGCATGACCACCCAGGAAGCTGCCCGCCTGATGAATCGTTATGGCTTTGAAGGTTACCCAGTGGTAAAAGATCAGAAAATCATTGGACTTCTAACCCGCCGAAATGTGGACCGGGCGCTACAGCATAACCTGGAGAAATCAGTAGAAGACCTGATGGAAGCCGGTGATATAAGGGTGTTTCCAGAAGACTCCCTGACGCGCTTGAAAGAGATCATGGGGAATACTGGCTGGGGACAGGTCCCGGTAGTGGACCCGGAAACAGGTGATGTGATTGGTATTGTTACGCGGACAGACTTGATCGGCACGCTTAACATCAATGGTAACCCTCTGCCCCAAGCCGAAATGGTTGAAGCGCTAAACCAGGCATTGACCGCGGAACGCAAAACACTGCTTATCGCAGTGGCGGAGCAAGCCAGCCTGCTGAAGTTGCCAGCTTACATCGTGGGCGGATTCGTGCGCGACCTGCTTCTTCGGCTGCCCAGCCAGGATTTTGATATCGTTCTGGAAGGAGACGCGATTGAATTCGCAGACCACCTGGTTAGCACTTATGGCGGTCGGGCTGTGGTGCACAAACGTTTTGGGACTGCCAAGTGGATCCTCTCCGATAACCGGGAAGAAATCCTTGCTGCCCTGGGAATTGAAAACGTCGGGGAGTGGGCACTGCCTGAGCACCTGGACCTAATCAGCGCACGTACTGAGTTTTATGATCACCCGGCAGCCCTGCCAGTAGTGGAGCGCAGCAGCATTAAAATGGATCTACATCGTCGGGATTTCACGATCAATACCCTGGCTTTACGCCTGGATGGCGAGTATTTTGGGCAGATTTTCGATTTTTGGGGTGGTTACGATGATCTCATGCAGAAGGAGATCCGAGTCTTACACGCCTTATCCTTCGTGGATGACGCCACACGAATGCTACGCGCAGTTCGCTTTGCAGAACGCTTTGATTTTGAGATCGAAACGCGCACCATGAGCCTGCTGAAAGCCAGCCTGCCCCTGATTGACCAGCTTTCTGGCGCACGCATCCAACATGAACTCGACCTCATCTTCCAGGAAGGCAAAGTCTTTGAGATCATGCAGACATTGCAAAACCTGGGGATTCTGGCTGCCATTCATCCCGAACTGACTTGGAGTCCACTTCAACAAGAGCGCGTCCAATTGATGGCAGAACACATTGAAGACAGCAGCCTGAATCTCGAAGACTTACAAACCTCAATCTGGCTGCTCTGGTTAGAGGTTTATACTGACCAGACAGTTTTAAAAATTTCCAAACGCTTACGCCTCACCGCTCGAGTGGTGGAAAGGATTCTGCAGACAGCCCAACTAAGAAAACTCCTGTCAGATATCCAGCTGAAAAAACCAAGCCAGATCGCTGAAACCCTTTCGGGTTACCCGGAATTAATAATCAAGACTGTGATTTTCTCTAACGCAGACCAGGCTAAGGTACAGCCTCTTCGCGATTACCTGGATACTTACCGCCGAATTAAAGCTTACACAACCGGGGCTGACCTCAAGGCACGTGGACTGCCCCCTTCGCCTCGCTATGACACGATTCTCTCAGAACTACACACTGCTTGGCTGGACGGCAAGATCAACAGCTACGAAGAAGAAATCGCTTTGCTGGAGCGCTTACTGAAGTCAGAATGAGCACAAAAACCTTCTCTGAGACCACCTTTCAGATGCCCGATGGCGATCTCGTGCGCATCCGCCCGGCCCAAGAAGCTGACTTACCAGGAATGGAATGGGGCGGAGAGTTTGCGCATTTTCGGCGTCTCTACAAGCAGCATTATCAAAATAGCCGCAGTGGTAATACCCTGATCTGGGTGGCTGAAAACGAAGACGGGGAGATTGTAGGTCAGGTTTTTCTTTCGTTATTGTCGAGCCAGTCTGAGTTGGCGGATGGCATCCACCGTGCCTACCTGTTTTCCTTCCGGTTGAAGCCAGATTATCGCAATAAAGGACTTGGCGGTCATATCCTTGAATTTATTGAAGGTTATCTGGTCAAACGGGGTTTTGATACGCTGCGAATCAACGTCGCCCGCAACAACGAGCTGGCAAGACGCATGTATGAGAAACATGGCTATCGGGTAGTTGGATCAGAAGAGGGTCGCTGGCGTTACCAGGACCAGGAGGGGCAGTGGCAATCAGTGCACGAACCCGCCTGGCGCATGCTGAAGAAACTCAAGTAATGCTGAAAATCGGTTAATTTGAGGCGCTTTTGCCTCACCCCGCCTCACGGAACATCCCTCGAGGAGGTAGAAGAGCTTAAGGCGTGTCAATCTTCCTGGTGATCTTCAGGTTTTTCTTCCACCACTTCGACAGCAGGACCTTCAACGGAATCTTCACTCTCCTGGTCTTTTCTCGCAAGATAATCGGCGACAATCTGGCTTAGCTCTGCATACTCCTCATCCCTCAGCTGGACCGGGATACCAAAGATGCGTGTTCCTTGTTTTGACTTCAGATAAAGCCCTTCTTTGGTTGTTTCAGTGCCTGTGATGGAGCTCAGCGGAATTCTGGTTTCCGGGTAGTTCGGTTGGTTTTGGATGAAAACCTCATCTTCCAGGGTCAGGATGTAGTGCTCCCACAATTCTGTTCGTTGGTGAAGCGACCGTACAGCGATTAGAACCAGCAAAACAGGAATAGCCACAATCGCCAACCAGGCTGGTTCGGTATTTCCTGTAAGGCGCTGGATCACAAAAATAATCAACAAGGCAGCTACACCAGTGATACTGTATAGTAAGACGATGTTGCGTTTCTGCTTGGAAAGTTTATTGGGGTCAAGAAAATAGTTTTTGGTCATGAAACTCCGATTAAGGCATAATTTTTGTAAAATATATCGCTTTCTTCATCCATTCTACCCGAAAATAACTTGCCATTTTCAGCCGAATCTCTGATATAATAGGCGCTCACGTGGAGAGGTCGCATAGTTGGCCTAGTGCGCTCGCTTGGAAAGCGAGTATACCGCGA
>CAZDPK010000025.1:0-17637 GCA_964507335.1 uncultured Anaerolineaceae bacterium
ATCTCTTACTCACTGCATGAATGGATGACAAAGTAAGGGCAGCCCCTGGGATTATGCTGGCTGGATTGCCAGGTTCAGGTTTTGTTGAGCGAGCTTGGAAGCACCGTGAGTTTTTGCACATGGATTCCTGATTTTGACTCCAATCCGCCGGCACAATATTCCAACGTAAAAATCTGGCTGCTGGATTTGCTTTGCCCTGGGTAGAGTACAGACCACCATTACGGTTGTCTAATGCAAAAGTCCTCACGGAGGATTGACCATGGTAGAAATATCTGCGCAAAATCTGTCAGGAAATCCTCAATTTTCCCCTACAAGTTCGACGAAACAGGAGATCGATCGTACAAGCATCGTTAATTGGTATGAGTTTTGACCGTGGGTCTCCAAACCGAGACCCCTACGAAGAATTCCTTTGCAAGCTCAGCCCGCAACACCTTCAGCCTCAAGGTGCTGTGTATACGAAATATGCCTTGCAAAACCGGCACAATCATTCCAACGGGCGTTGATTAATCCCCGAAAATAACCTGGCAATACCCCCCTTAACCCTGCGCAATAAATCGATCAAAGGCACTAGCCATGTCTTAAGAGAGAGGAAAGCGATCAATTTTCTCTCGATTCCAAGTCCAAATCGGACTGGTTTCCCATCCCGCTGTACCCGAATGACCCGTCCCAAAACATCCTCAATCGAAATCCAACCATCAACTAAATTGGTGACATTATCACCTTTGCACAAGAAACGATCACCAGCAATTCTAACGACACGATGGGCAATCACTCTTCCATCAATGGCATGAATAAACGCAAGAATATCCCCAGTTCGGATCGTTTTTTCTTCTACTGGTGATACGAAAATTTTATCTTCTGAGCGAATGAACGGGATCATGCTGCTGCCAGGGGCATTCAAACTGGCAGTATATCCATCCTCAATCACGACACGGAGCAAAGCCGCCAGCTCTTCAGAATTGAGGTTATATTCAGAGACTAAGGGGGAGATAGAGAAACGCATCAAACAAAACCTAATTCGCGGGTAATTTTCGACAGGAGTCAGGCCGATCGGTGCTTACCCGATCGCCGCAGAAACCAAAGCGGGAATCTCTGGACCCCAAAAAAGTGTTGGGAGAAACCATTTGCCACCAAAAGTTGCCATCGGCTCGCGAAGTCCTCCATTTGCCCTGTGCCTCATCACCTTCGATGTTGAAGTCGCCTTTAAATGTATATTCCACACTGTTTATTGTAGCCGTGCCAGAGAATTGAAAATCGTCTACCTGAATGCTCAAAACAGAAGAGACATAAGTTCCTGTGCTGTTCTGGTACCAGATGTTCCAGGTGCCATTCCAGCCAGAATTTTCTAATGGCGGAGGAGGTGTGAGGGTAAACTGAGGCGTTGCTGAAGAGAGGGGAATTGGCTCTGTAGTTGCAATTAGGTATGGGTTTACATTAGTCTGAGA
This sequence comes from uncultured Anaerolineaceae bacterium, assembly GCA_964507335.1. Lineage (GTDB taxonomy): Bacteria > Chloroflexota > Anaerolineae > Anaerolineales > Anaerolineaceae > Mesolinea. Next base: position 1,446 of record CAZDPK010000025.1, read on the forward strand.
AGGGAGTGCAGTCATTCCTGCCCCGTCTCCAGGAGCATAGGTAGGCTCCAGGGCGGTAGGATACGGCGTTTCTCCGGAGCCAGATAAAGCAAGTGCAGTCTCGGTCATGGAAACTTCGTCCATCAGACTGAAAGGAGTCTGCAGCGTTGCCACAGTGACTCCATCAAAACTCTGTAACTCCGGCGCAGCTTTTCGACCGCACCCAGACAAAAGAAAGAGCATTATCAGGACAAATGTGATTTTCCGGCTCATGATCTCCGATTTTATCACGCGGAACTTGAGAGTGTTATTGGCTCGGACACTCTCACCTCCTTCAATCCCTCCTCACACCTACAGCAGCCGAAAGCTGCTTAAAGAGAGGGTTGCAAAGTGGAGAGTACTTTGACCACGCTTTCGATCACCAGGCGTTGTTGTTCATCGGTCATAGTCGGGAAGAGCGGCAGGGTGACCTGGCGACTTGACACGTTTTCTGTCATCCAGAGCGTCTCTTCAAAATTCTTTTGGTGGTCCTGGTAAATCTTAAATTGATGCACCGGTGGATAGTGGAAACTGGTCTGAATACCATCTTGTTTCAATGCCTCCCGGAAAGCGTCTTTGTTCATTTTCTCCGGCAGTAAAACAGGGAAGATATGCTGGCTGCTGTTCCCCCTTCTTTCAGCGAAAGGCAGCCCTAATTTTGGAGCCATCTCCGCGAATGCCTGGCGATAGCGACTTACCAAAACTTCACGCCTGGCGTTGCCCGCTGGAAGTTTTTTGAGTTGTTCGCGTCCAATTGCCGAGCGGATCTCATCCAGGCGGTAGTTGTAACCAAGTTCAACCACGTCATAGGTACTGGCGTGTCCTTTGTGACGATCCCAAGTCAGTGTCGTCATGCCATGCGAGCGCATGATTCGGATTTTCTCTGCCAGTAAATCTTCATTGGTCACCAACATCCCACCCTCACCGGTGGTCATGTTCTTGTTGCCAAAAAAGCTGTAACAACCTACATAGCCCCAGGTGCCAAGCGCTTTACCATCCAGGCTGGCTCCTACTGCATGAGCAGCATCTTCAACAATTGCCAGCCCATGCTTTTCGGCTATGCGCAATATTGCGGGCATGTCGCAAGCAAACCCGGCGTAATGCATGACGACGATTGCCTTTGTCTTTTCTGTTATTTGTTCTTCGATCGAGTGTGGGCAGATGCACAACCAGTCTTCGCTTTCTATATCGGCAAAAACCACTTTTGCCCCGGTGTAGCGAACGGCATTAGCTGTTGCGACAAAAGTCAACGAAGGAATAATGGCTTCATCGCCTGCTCCCAAACCCACTGCCATGCAAGCCAGGTGCAAGGCTGCGGTGGCATTATTGACGGCAATGGCATGCTTTGCCCCAACAAAATCGGCAAATTCCTGTTCAAAAGCTTGCGTCACGGCTCCCATGGTCAGCCATCCCGAACGTAACACGTCCAGAACGGCATTTTCTTCCTCTATTCCAAGATTCACATCTGCTAAGGTTACACGCCAATCCATAGTTACTCCGCTAAAAATTGTGAGCGCATGCTTTCGAAGTCCTCGTTCGCAGCAAGAAAGTCCTCAGTGTTGCCAAGGTCGCGCCAGTAACCATCGTATGGAAAGTAGGCAACTTTCTCGCCAGAGCTGAGTAAAGTGTTCACCAAGTTTGGAAAGTCAAAATAATCACCTTTTGGGATAAAGTCAATAACTCTCGGCTCAAAGACATACATTCCCATGCTGACCAAGAAGTTCATGGAAGGTTTTTCTATGTAACCTGTGACCTGATGCGAGTCCGCGTCATGCTCAATTACGCCCAGGTTGATTTTATGGGTTCTTTGATGGCTGGCGATGGTGCAGACGGCGCCTTGTTTCTTATGAAAGGCAACCAACTTGTTTATGTCAAGTAACGTGAGGATATCGCCATTGCAAACCAGGAAGGTGTCATCCAAACCTTCGATAAATGCGAGCGGACCGGCCGTGCCGAGCGGTTTCGTTTCGAGAGCATAGCTGATCTTTAAGTTGTATTGGGAGCCATCCTTGAAGTAGGATTTCATCAATCCCGCCAAATGACCAACAGCCAGGGTAACTTCCATGATACCAGCGCGGCTCATCTGCCCCAGCAAAACCTCCAGGATGGCATGATCGCCGATTGGCATCATAGGTTTAGGTAAGATATAAGTATACGGGGCAAGCCTTGCACCCTTGCCTCCCGCCAAAACTACAGCTTTCATTGTTTCACCTTTGATAATGAGTTACAAAATTATATACGGATTCTTTGTTATAGGATAATTTTCTTTATGATCAATTGGGGAGCTCAGCGCCCATACTCGTTGGGCAAATATCGGTCAAGGTGAGCTTTAATCCAATCAATTGTGGTTGCCAACCCTTTCCTTAGATCATATTGAGGTTCCCATCCAAGCTCTCGTCTTGCTTTAGCGTTATCTGAGACCAACCGTAGAACCTCTGACTTTTCTGGTCTGATGCGTTCCTGGTCAATGACGATTTCCGGGTCAATGTTTAGATAATTAAAAACCTGTTGAGCCACTTCACCTATGGTAGCCTCGTAACCCGTGCCCAGATTGTAAACCTGACCATCCCAATTTCCACGTTCAGCGGCCATTAAGAAACCATCAACGGTGTCATCCAGGTAAGTAAAATCACGCCTGGTCGTCAGATTGCCAAGGTGAATTTGATTGGACGTGAGCGCCTGTGTGATTATTGTAGGGATAACTGCCCGGTTGCTTTGCCCAGGACCATAGGTGTTGAAAGGACGAACGGTGAGCGATTGGACATCAAAACTGCGATAGTAGCTCTCGACAAGTTTGTCCGCCCCGATTTTGCTGGCAGAATAAGGCGATTGAGCCTGGAGCGGATGATCCTCGTCAATCGGTACTCTTAAAGCTGTTCCATACACTTCGCTCGTGGAGGTATGTACCAGCTTGGCTCTACCACTACGGCATGCCTCCAGGATGTTCATAGTCCCGATCACATTTGTTTGGATCGTTTCAACCGGATGAACATAGGAATAGGGGATGGAAATAAGCGCACCCAGATGAAAGACAGTGTTAACACCTTTGGCAGCCTGCTCCACAGCGTTGAAGTCGCGCAAATCACCTCGGATTATTTCAATTTTGTGGAAAATATCTGGGGGTAAAAAGGTAAGGTTGCCAAATTCAGGTCTGGAGGTGTAGCGGATAAACGCTTTGACATTGGCACCAGACTCAATCAATCTTTGGACCAACCTTGAGCCGATAAAACCCGCCGCTCCGGTGACCAGCACTTTCATTCCTGAAAAATTGGTGGAATCATTTCCCATTAGGTGTGTATCCTTTAAAAGCCTCTTCCAGTTTCATGATCAGATCCGGCATGATTATTACAGTTGCTTCAGTAGAATCACAAATTTTCTTAATACGTTCCCTATCCGCATCTGTAGCATTACTGATGGCCATCATAACTATGCCGATGGAATATCTTTTAACCAATTTTGGAATTGACTGGGTTGGACCCAGAACTTTGATGCCGCCAATCCGCAAATCGCGCTTTTTTGCGTTATCATCCACAAATCCTACCACACCGAAAAGTGTTGAATAGGTGCTTCGCTGTATCAACCATGAGGTCAGTTCACCCAATCGTCCAGCACCAACGATGAGAATACGCTCTGCAAAGGATGCTTCGCTGCCGCGAAATAAAAGCCAGCGATAAGCCAGGCTGCTGATCAGGCGTTCACGATAACGCACACTCACCAAACCAAGGTAGGTTGTAAGCCCAATCAGCCAGAACATACTGAAAGGGATCCAGGGTGTGGTGATCCAAAAGCGATTGATCAACCAAAGAATTAACATCGTAATACTGATCGAAATGCCAATATCGACCACATACGCAGGGCTCGCTTCTCGCCAGGATATCTTTTGCAGCCCCATAAGTAAATTGATTAAGCTAATGATGAACGCAATTGCCAAAGCCAGAATGAAAAAGACAGGAATACCGAGGTTGATCACAGCACTGATTCGCCAAACAATGCCAGAAAGCCCTACAGAGATGGTTGCCACGACGATGTCAATCAGAAACCAGGGAACAACCCTTCTAAAAAGGATAAGTGTAGGACCACCGAAGAGCATCTGTTCGTCAACTTGTTTACCTCGTATTTGAGGTAATAATACAATTAACGTGGCTGTCAGGACGTCGATATCAGAGAAAAAGCTGTGGTTCACAACATAAAGATGATCAAGCCGTTGTTTGTCTGGAAGAATTTTATTGAGATAATCATCCATAAAATTATCGCCCTTTAACATTTGTTCTTCATCTCGATAGATGATAGATGCAGGGCTTGTGATGCCGGGACGAACGGATGAAACCTCTTTTCTTAAATCTTCCGGCCAGGTCATGGCAATGTCATAATCCTCGGGGCGGGGTCCAACAAAACTCATGTCACCGATCAAAACATTCCATAATTGCGGAAGTTCATTTAGTTTGGAATTTCGCAAATACCTCCCAATCTTCGTCACTCGTTGATCGTCCGAGGCAGTTACAGGAGGGCCATTATCACCGTCCGGCTGACAATGCATTGTTCTGAATTTAAGAATCTTGAATGGTTTTTCATTCTTTCCCAGACGTAATCCCTGGTAGATAACCGGCCCAGGCGATTCGCGTTTGATTGAGATTGCAATGAAAACGAATACTGGCAGAAGGAGTATCAACCCGAAGAAGGAAAAAACGATATCGAAGGTACGCTTGAAGAAGGAGTTTACAAACGAAAGAAACCGGCTTTTTTTCATCGGCTTGCTGCTGGAAATCGGTTGAGTTCGAATAGCATCGTTCTGCACAGTTTGCCCGCTCCTTTTCTGTGGTGTACGTCGATACAGGTTAAGTTTACTACGAACGCTGACCATTAATATGTTTTATTTGTAAAAAAAACCGTTGCAGTATGTCTGAACAGTTCTTTAATAAAACAATAATAGCCAAGCGCTAAAATCAATACTTTGAAGACTGTCTGATATTTATTCGACTTTTACCTGAGACCTCTCTTTGTTCCAAATTGGGACTTTTCCGCTTTTGTCTTTCCAACGATCTGCAAATTTGAGCAAACCAACCAGGAAACCCAATCCGTAGCTGCTGTGGATGATTGCAAAGGCCGGCATTAGCAAGGCTAAGTTTTTCCAACCATGCTTTGCAGCAATAGACAACGAGGCGCTAAAATTTGCAGCCAAGTACAATCCCAAAAGTATCACCAATGGAATCCACCCCCATGGGAAGGTAACCGAGAGAATTAATAAAGAAATTAATGCCAGAACAAAAGCCGGTGGAACAAATTGACGCAAGCTCATCTGTCTTGGGTGCTTTTGAAATACACGCACTTTCCAGTAACCGTACTGAAAATATTGTTTCAGTAACTTGGCAAACGAACCACGACTGTAATAGGTCGACCGTACATCTCCTGCTAAGAGAATTTTACCGCTTGCTTCACGGATGCGATAGTTGTATTCATCATCCTGGTTGCGCACCAACTCCTCGTCATACAGCCCCACCTTCTGGATGATTTCACGCGTGTATGCCGGAAAAGGAACAGTATCGGCCAGTTTGGTCTGACCTGTTTCCGTACGGAATGAAGAATTACCCACTCCAAACTTGGAACTCATAGCCAGGGCAATCACCTCGGAAACGAGATCTTCGCCAACTGTGCGCATGGGACCACCCACCCCATCCACACCATCTTTCTGAAGGTGCCGGACACAATTGGAAACATAATTGGGTTCGATTATGCAATGACCATCAACCCGTATGATGATGTCACCTCTGGCGATAGGAATGAGAAGGTTTAAGCCAATAGGGACAATCATTTGGGGATTGTTGATTATTGAGATCGGAATTTGAGTTTCAGAGGACAATGATTTGATGATTGAGACGGTCTCATCATCAGAATTGCCATCAGCGATAAGGATTTCCAATTGGTTGTGCGGATAATCTTGCGCGAAGACCGACTTGAGACAACCAGCAATATAGGATTGCTCATTGTGAACAGGAATCAGAATTGAAATTTTTGAAAGACCCGCAGAATTCAACCCAACCTCTTGATCATTAATCCAGTCCATTTAGAAGAGGTTTGGACTTTCTCCCAGCCGATTTTTTCATAAAAACTGACGGCAGGTATGTTCTCTGGATGCACAGACAGTTCTATGTTCTTAACTCCGATTGTTGATGCATGGGCTTCTGCGTAAGACATCAGCATTTCACCAATACCCTGTCTTTGATATTCCGGGTCGACAGCAATAGCCAATATTCCCCAGTGGTCTATCAAAGAAGAATCTTTTGCTATAGAAGCATGTAAATTTCGTGAACTTCTCTTTGTTATTCGATCATGGAAAGTTCTTCTAACAACATTCAACACCGGTTTGGTTAGTTCCTGGAAATTAGTGTCAAAGATCAACCAGGGATGGACCAAAACTCTACCTATCAGAAATAAGAAATTTTTCTTAATATAGCCGCTAAAAGAACCTGAGTAACACCCTGCAAAACAAAATCCAACGATGCAACCATCGTTAGAAATTGCGCACACGGGTTTTGATAAGGAAAATTCGTTAAGTAAGAATGAGTAATAACGTTTAACCGCTTTGTAACCCAGTTTGATTAATGCCCGGTCTGAAAAACTTTCCGAGTGGATCCGGGCGATATCATTAAGATCCTCGTAGCTGACATCCCGAATACTGAAATTCTGCAATGAACCACTCATTTCTGCATGCTATTGATTACAAACTTGTGCTTTCCAGTTGTGGAAAGAGGTAAAACCTCCACCAGTAGTAGGTCGATAGTTAGATCCTGGGCACCTTTTTCTTTTAAAGCCTGAATAATTTGATCAACTCTGACTGGGGATATTTCTTTGTTTGGAACTACTCTTAAAAAAATGTGATCGAAATGGTCCTGTTCGACCTGAAAAGAATCAATTTCCTTGAAATGCTCTAAAATTCCAGTAAAGTAGTGGACAATCAGACGATTTCCCGATGGGGTCATGACCACGTCAGCATTGCGCCCCTGGATACTTTGCAAGATCGGCAGTTCTCTCCCGCAGGAACAAGTTTGAGAAACAGCCGAAACTCCCAGATCACCAACCTTATAACGAATAAGAGGCATAGGGCCTGGATGAAGTCGTGTGATCACTAGATTGCCGATCTCCCCTTCCGGAACAGGCTGATGGGAATCGTCTAAAAACTCCACAATTACATCCATGGCATGGATATGGTAATTTCCATGTTCACACTGTGCAGCTACCTGAAAGCCTTCAGCACATCCATATGTATCGTAGACTCGACACTGGAAAGTGCTTTCGATGACAGTTCTACTTGCGGGGTAGAGACTGTCGCCCCATGTTGAAACAGCACGAAGTGGTTGATTCCAGCCCAATGCCAAAGCACGCCTTGCGAGGTGATACACACTACCTGGATATCCCCATAAGTACTGTATGTGTTTATCCTCGATGGTAGCTAAAATTTTATCCAAATGATGGTCATCTAATTGGTACGCAGATACATAATGGCAACCCAGTATTTTATCTTTTAGACGTCGATCGAAGCTACGATTGAGGGTCATGCCTGTCTGTAAATGTGGATCACCGATCTTCCAACCTGACCATTCTAGAGCAAGCATAAATGACGCGCGGTACCAACCAGCAGTCTCTGCATCTTCAAGAACCACAAAATTCTTACCAGTAGAGCCAGATGTCCTCGATTCGTAAGTTCTTTGACCTGTTTGACGTGTCACACGATCAGGGTAAGCGTCGGAAAGCATGGATTTGGTTGTGACAGGTAATCTCCCTAAGTCTATTGCAGACATTACGTCTGTTGGATTGACACCCTTTTGGATCATTAAGTCCCTGTAGAACGGCACCTCTGCAAAGACGATTTTTAACAAGTGATCCAATGCCTGATCTTGAAAATTAATGATTCTCTGCCTGTCCCAAAACTGAGATTTTTCAAGAAATTTCAAGCGTGCCATCATCCTCTGACCAAACAAGATGTCTCCGGCAGGTAGAACGATATTTCTTAGAATCTTAGAATTTAAGGTCGCCATTTATTCAGGTTTGGGAAAATGGAGCAACTCCGAAAACAATTCATCCCAATTTGGTAAGATAGATGACCAATCAGATTGCTCAGCACGAAACCTGGCACTTCTTGAAAGCTTGTTTGCCATCGCCGGATCCTGAAGCAAATTTGCTACGGCTGATGCCATTGCATGTGCGTCATCTGGTTCGACCAGGATTGCCTCAACACCATCCACAGCCATCAGGGGGATTCCACCGACGTTTGTCGTGACTACGCACAAGCCATTCGCCATAGCCTCCAAAAGACTTCGTGGAGCGGTGTCGTAATTGCTGGTGTTAATGAAAATGTCCGCTTCGTTCAGCCAACCAGGAACTTCACCATGAGTGACATGTCCCACAATTTGGAGATTTGAGCGGACGCCTAGTTCATTGGACAGCTTCAAGGCTTTAGAAAGACTGCCATCGCCTTTATCTGGGCCAAGCATGCAAAGATGAACCTCGGGATATTGAGCAGAAAGAAAGTGTAAGACTCTCACTGCCATAGATGGATTGTACACTGAATGGAAAGCACGAACCCAGATCAATCTGGGAGAAATCTTTGATCTCTCTCGATAGATGGATTCTTGCAGATTAATTGGATTAGGAATCAGTTTAATATCGGGTCGGATAACGCTAAAAGCTGTCTGAAGGTAACCAGAAGGCGTCACAACCACATCGGCACGAGTCAAAACCTTCTGAAAGGATCTTGGGTGCCTGTTGGCATATTCAGGAAGCCCGCCGCCATGTAATGTAAGGACAATTGTTTTATTGAGCCATTTCAACAGATTAGTGGAAAGATGAGCGTAAACAAATGCTTTTCCGCTAAAGACATCGATGTGGGCTACTTGGTAGGAACGCCGCTTACTCCAAGTGGTAAAAAGCATCTCTACCAGGCGAAAAATTTGGGACTCTTTGTTGGAAGTAGTGATTATTGACCAACCGTTTTCAGACAATCTTTCAGTTAAAAAATGCCAGACATTCTTGTTATAACGAGGCACTGGCAGGAAATTGCCAATGAACAAGAGCGTGCCTTTAGTTAACATTTTTCCTCTTTTGATAGCGGTAAAACCTCTTGTATCTTGAAGAAGAGTGCTCTTGTACCACAGGGGGCAGATCTTCCAGGTCGAATGTAATAAAGGCGAAACCCAGCATGACAGAAATGGCAACAATTCGCATGGCCGCATGAGCCATTTCAACAGCCGCCCAGCCAGCCGAGGCAACTATCCAGGCCTGTGCCATGGCCGAGGGCGTTTTAAGCAAAGACCTAAACAACATGAAGATCAGAATCAGAAATGATAGTGCACCCAAAATGCCGTGTTCAGCCAATACACGGCTGTACTCAGTGTGCGCAGCTACCATGGAAACACCAGATCGTAAATTTGTAGCCATCCCAGGTCCAACCCCTGCGATTGGATTAGATTGGAACAGCTCAATATCCTGCTTGGCAATATCGACTCTTGAGACGGGGTCCAAATCCATGAATCTGGCCGAAAGTGCACCTCCGGTCAGTGCTTCCAACTGGGGAAAGACAACATATCCTACAACTATGAGAATTATAAATAACACAAATAATGGTCTGATAATCTTCCCGGGTCTGCGTAAGAGAAATATGAAAGCAGCACCAAGTGCAACTGCCAGATTGATGATTCCTCCGCGCGAGAAAGTCAGGAAGCTCTGTACAATTAATAAGAGTGAAACAACGATCGCTAATGTGCGACCAACGAATTTGCTAGGCTGGATAGCATAAAGAATAAGAAGCAAAGCCCCCAAGCCCAAAACAGCGGAAACCTGGTTGGGTCCGAAACCTCCACTCGTCTCAAAAATTGATTCCGTACCAAAGTAAATTTCAGCAGCGGTCAAACTACTCATGACAGCAATAGTAAGGATGCCGATTATCGGGTAGACAGCTGCCCAGACTGTTTTCTTTAGCATCTCCTGGTTTATAGTGACCTGAGAAAAAAATATTACACACATAAAGACTGCCAAAGGACCAGACAAGTTGAAACTGATAAACTCCCTGGATCTCTCGGTGAAACCAAGAGCCTCGATGGTCAAGAGAGCAGAAGGTAGAAGCAATAGAAATGAAAGCAATGGAAAGAAAAAGTTCTTGATTGGCTTTCGTTGTTTAATCAATGCAACCAGAAGTAGTAGAACGATCGCGTACTTTCCATATTCCCAAAAAACACCTGCTTTTGTCATACGCCATAGCACCTCAGCGCCCATGATGTAAGCAACAAAGGGAACCACCCTTGCAAGATCTTTACTTGTCAGGGCAGTATACAACCCGACAACCAGTACCAGGATGGCATGAATAGTCGAAAACAAATTCATCTCACGGAAAAGGAAAGCTAATCCGATATGTAGTAAGAGCAAGAGCAAAATGCTCGGCAGCCCGCCGTGCCCCACTTCTTGTGCAGGACTTTTCAGTTGTCTCTGGTACAGGGCTAATCGCATCTAATTAAATCTCCAAATCTATCTGCCAGGCTTTCTTAAACAACCCACTCACTGCATCCAAATAAAGTTCATATGTAAAATACTTTGCTGCAGCTACAGCGTTCTGACTTTCCCTTTTCCACCTGGCGGAATCCTCAGTATAGCCGATAATCGCATCAACATAAGAGGGGATATCGTCAGGTCGAATTGCCTGCCCAGCCTGGGCCTGAGAGAGTATAAGGGGTATGCTCGAGATATCAGCCGCTAAGGGAACAACACCATAGCCCATTGCCTCACTGAGGACCTTAGGCCACCCCTCAGAAGAAGTGGAAGGAAGGATAATCAGATGAGCATTTTTATAATAATCATTGATTTCCAAACGGCTCATCCAACCTGAAAAAGTAACTGTGCCAGAAAGACCTTGATCAGCAAAGCGCCGTTCAAAAATTGGCTTTTCTGGTCCATCGCCAATAATGTATAGATGGAAATCAATACCCCTATTGTGAAGAGAGAGAGCGATCTCCATCATTCTACCTATGCCCTTTGCTTCATCAACCCGACCTACAAAGATAAGATTGAGGGGATGAGAGAGTATTTTTCCAGCAGCTATCTTTGTCGATTGAAACAGCTCCGCGCTTGAGAATGACGGATTGTTGAACGTTTTTACGTGGGCAGGTTGATCTGGCCAACTACCATTAATTGTCACGATGCCTTGATGGAAATTGTGCTTCAACCAATAGCGTTGCATTCTGTATGAACAAGGTTCAAGTCTTCCTGGTTGCCAGTTCCCTGCATACTTCACCCAGGTCGGTTTACAACCAGCCCATAACTTCTGTGCAAAGAGAGCAACCAGGCTGATCCCGGCAGGACAGCGAATATGTATGGAGTCCGCAGCCTTAATCTCTCGCTTCATAACCGCTAACCAGGCAGGAATGTGTCGAAGTACAGAAAATTTGTCGCTTAACGTCTCTCCTCCTGCAGGTCTAACCGCAACAAACCTGATCTTTTCATTTGCATAAGTAAGCGAACTATTGGGAGGAAGCGATGGATGTAAAGGAGCAACGTGGACAAGCTCATCAAACAGATCAGCGAGGTGATCCAGTTCACGGACGGTGGAGCCCCAGGCAGAGATCGTGCCTTGATATTCATAATGAGGAGTGTGCGAAATCACCAACAATCTCATCTCAGCCCAATCCAAGAATTTGATTAAAATACTGAATATAGGAATCACCAACCCGATCCCAGGTTTGGTAACTGGTCGCATGCATGTAGGCAGTTTCTGAAAGTTTTTGCAGTTTTTTTGGCGACTCGATTAGGCTGATAACAGCTTCCGCAATCGGGTCAAATTCCGCTTGTGGAACAAGGATTCCTGTTTCCTGATCTTGCACTGCCTCAGCAAGACCTGAGTTGTTCGTAACAATACTGGTCTTTCCACAGAGAGCCGCTTCAATCACTGAGATGCCATAACCTTCAAAATCGCCGTTTTTAAGCTGTTGGCTGGTCATTAGAAACAAATCGCAGGCATTGTAAAGATTCAACAGCGTTGGTTGATCAACGCGACCCCAAAAATGGATATTCTTTTCCACACCTAAGTCAGCTGCCAGCTGCTCTAAATCTTGTTGAACTGAGGGTAAGCCTACTATCCAGTAAACCACGTCGGGATACCGACTGATTATCGCTGGCAGCGCACGAACTACCCATTCCTGCCCCTTTCGGGGAGTAACATTGCCAACCGTCAGAAGAACATATTTCTCTGTAGTATTATGCGTCTCACGAAAAGCATCAATTGTAGAAGACGGAAGCGGATGGAAGAAGTGTGCATCTGCCCCATTATGGATTACTGTGATCTGGGGTTTTGAAATGCCAAGAGAAACGATCTTGGAACGCGTGTATTCACTGACAGCGATGATTGCATCCGCCCGGTCGCAGGTAAATCTGGTTAAGATAGCGTCCAAAGCAGATCCTGCACCAAACTCCGTCCCATGTCCAATGACCACCCAGGGAATTTTTTTTCCGAATAATACAACTGCACTTAGCCAAATAGAACGCCCCCCTGAAATCATGATGATATCGGGATGAAAATCTTCCAGTGCGTTCCTTAACGCCTTGGCGCGTGATTGGGCTTTTGTTATAGGACTACCAGTTTCGGAGAGGCTGATGACTCGAAATTTCTGAACGTTGTTAAAAGCATCGCGCTCGGTTTCGGTCACATATGCCTGCGGGGAGAGGACCAGAACGGAATGCTCCTGGCTGGAAAAGTACTTAGCCAGCTGGAAGGCGTGGGTTCCAATACCTCCTGGACCCGGAGGAAACTCAGAGCTTAGTATTAGTATGCGCATCAAGGTTTCTCCTCAAGAAACCCAGGTATCTGAGGATAATCCCTCAGAAGTTGGCGGGCAATTTCCGCGCGTTGTCGGACAATCCTGATGTTCCTTGGTAAAGCGATTGCAGCGATCAACCCCTTGAGCAAGCGTTGCAGTGGTGATCCTTTCATACTAAAAGTGCCGAATAGGTCGATCCAAATCCTTTCACGTACTTGTCGTGAACTAAAGTACCTGTAATTTAAATACAAATCTGATACGGATGGTAAAACCTGTTTAAGAATGTGCCTCCGGGAAGCCGCGTATGTATCGATACGCGCCTTGTGCTCACGTAACCCACCCATTGGAGCGTGATGGTGCAGCACGCTTGTGCCAGGGTTAAGCACCATAAGTTCGCCTTTGATGTAAAGCCGCAAACCCAAGTCGTGATCGGCACGCTGACCAAGATCATAGGCGAGATCGAACAATCCGGATTTTTGTAACACACTTTTACGGATCAAAGTGTTGTTGGTTGGGAACACATCGCTCACACGGACAAAGCCAAAATCTTCTGGTAACCCACCAATCCCGGTTTCGATGGCAACACCATTGGAAACATCGTTTTGAAAACGAGCAAGGTTGGAAAGGTGTTTTTCGATAAGGTCTGCTTCAATTTCATCATCATCGTCCAAAAACAAAATATACTCGCCTCGTGCTTTCTGTAAGCCGAGATTGCGAGATGAACATTGTCCTGGCTGGTCAAGAAAGTACCAGTGAAGTGGAAGGTCGGAAAACTCTTCCATTAATCCTGGATCCCTTTCGCCCTTGGGAGTCTGGTCCATCACCAGGATTTCGAAGGCTGGAACAGTCTGATCGCGCAGCTGGTTCAACAGCACTCGCAGGTAAGGATAACGTCTAAGCGTCGGGATCAGAACGCTCACCATATCATTACGATCATCATGGTTAACTTGAGCGGTATGTTGAAATGGCAAGGAAGGTTCGGGAACAGTTTTCGTCCGTACTACTCGCCATGTCCTTAACAATTCCGGTAACTTAAGGTAATGAGTCCACAAAGCGCGGAACATCGCCCAACGAGTCCAACGGGACCCAAAGCAAGAGTTGATGAAGAGCAATTGATCATGGAGAGAAATATTCTTTTTACCAGCCAATTGAAGGTCAGGTACAAGACCTGGTACATGAAGAACAAACGCCCCTCTACGGATAAAACGCAACCCCAACTCAAGCCCGGCAGCTTCCAACGATTCAAACTCAATCCTGGGACCACCTAATTGGCGAAAGACTTCGGAACGGACCAGGCAGGCACGTAATGATAGGCGCCAGGAAGTTGCGTCAATCGATTTATCTGGATCCCGGTTCAGCATCCAGGTCGGTGAGACGAAATCGATCATCTCTGGCTTTCCTTCCAGTCCTAAAGCTAAACCCGCGTGCCACACATCGATGCTCTGATCAAGCAGAGATAAGACCATACTTGTAGTCGGCAGTTTTAAGGTTGAGTCCCATATTAACCAGGCATCCGCGTTTTCCTCCTTGAAAGCACACTCAAGGCATTCAGAAAACGCTTTAACATTTGGAGAACAAGGAAACACCCTGCCCAAAGACCACTCTATAGATGTGTTATCAGTTTGAAGACTAATAAGGTTAACTCTTACCAATTTATATCCTATTTATCAAAACCGTCTTATCGTATTAGTTGGCTGATTGTAATCAAAGTCAATAATTCCTGTCCAGAATAGAGTTTTTCTTCCCAGTTCCTCCATCGGCTAATTTTCAGATCCAAAAATTCCTTTGAATATATACTTGCGTCTATATACGCAGGAGAAGTTTGGAGAAAACTCCCATTTCTGAACCAGCTCTCGAAATTAGTCCAGCCGTACCGCGTTTTTTGGCTTTGACCTTTGGTACGAAGTTGTATATTAGTTAGCCGCCTGTCGTTAATCCCCCTCAGCGTCCTTGACAATAAAAGCAGAATATCTGGAAGGTTTCCAGAAAGAGTTGTGCTACCGGTAGGTATGCGGCTTAGTTTTCCCAAATACTGACGAATAATTTTCTGATAAACACCATTGTCTACTTTTAAACTAGGGGAAAGATTTGAACACCTCTCCAAAAACGAACTATGCATCGTAGGTAGAGATAATGGAAGAAATTCATTTAAGGTCGTAAGAATATCAGAAGTATAAAGCTCCTGGTGTTCCCTCCAAAATCGCTCGAATACTTGAAGTGCCGATTCAGGCGAGGAGGAGAGATAACGTACAACTTCATCCTCAATATCTGCGTGTGTAATTTCAAACAAGTTAGTTTGGTTTCGAACAAACCAATCAGGGCAAAACCACGCCTGGCTCCTACGCAAATAACTATCCAGATAAGAAGCAATGAATTGATTAATCCGCTCTTTACTGAAGGCTGAAAAATCAGCTGAAAACTGAGTGGGCAATCCGAGTGAGCGTGACATTCCGAGTTTAAATCGATTTACTCCGCTATATTGACTGCCAATAAGAGCATACCCATTTCCGCCAAGGAGGGTGTCTCCTCCATACCCAGTTGAGGCACTTACAGCTCCCATTTCATCAAGGTATTTTCCAGGCCTGTGAAAGTGGGTGAAATTTACAGTTTCTGGTCCGGAAATAAGTTCCTCAATCGATTCTGGTGTCAATTGACAATCTTGGGTTGGATTTACTACTCGAATGTCAATACCCAGATCTTGTGCAACTCTCAACGCTAACTTAACCTCTGAATTGATTTCCTCTCCAATTACCACGGCGGTCATGGGACAACCCTGTTCTGCAAATCCCGCCGCAACCAGGCGGGAATCATAACCACCGCTCAAAAGGATCCCACGCGTCCCAGGCTGCCTGGCAAGCTCCTTGACCCCAACGGAAATTTCGGCATAGATTGCCTCCGCTGCTTCCCAGTCATCTTTGTAAGGAATTATTGCTGAATAAATACGCTCTGGCTGAAGGACACTGACTGAGTTTTCTCCAACCTTGTATCTCAGGCTCTCCCCCGGCCGTAGACGGGCAATACCTTCAAATAAGGTCCGTTTTCCTATTGTGTAATGAAATGAGGTACGTTGAATAATCCCAACTGGGTCATAATCTTTGGCGAGAACTTTTGATAATATTCTGATGTGATTGGAGAAGTACAAGCGCTTTCCCGATAAGGCGTAATAGAGTGGATGTATTCCCGAATAATCACTGGCAATGAACAGACTCTCTTTCAGTTCATCATAAACAAAGAAGTTGAACACTCCTCCACCTGTAGCCTCAAGGTTTATTCTCCCTGACTGGCATAGTTCTTCAGCAGCTCCAGACATCTGCCTGATGCTCTCCTCCTCAAACAGAGGGAAGTGTCCACGGTACCACATGTATCCATTCAGTATG
>CAZDPK010000025.1:17737-22747 GCA_964507335.1 uncultured Anaerolineaceae bacterium
CTCCTCCTCAAACAGAGGGAAGTGTCCACGGTACCACATGTATCCATTCAGTATGCACAGTCTTCGCTGTGAATCTAAGAAAAATGGTTTATCTACAGGGAAATATCCTCCAGGCTGAGATGTGCCAAAAAATGCCTGTCCATCCGCTGATTTTTCAAAGTGCAAATTCTCATTGATGTGCAGCACATCCTTGATTGTGCGTATCGCTTGCGCAAACGCTATTTGTGCGTCAACGCCAACAACTCCGAAGGTAAGGTTCAACTGTCCTGTGCTTTCTTGTGTTTTTCACAAAATACCAGATCATAAAAGGACTCGAAATCTTCCAGTTGTTGTTCCAGCTGGAAGTTGGTCTCAATTCTTTTGCGCCCGGCTTTTCCCATACTTTGTCGTAAAGAAAAATCCTGGGTGAGCAGTCGCAATTTTTCAGCCATTGCATGCGGATCGCGACGTGGAACAACAAACCCACTGACACCATCCGCCACGTTTTCTGGCAGTCCGCCTGCATCCGTGCAGACCACGGGTATTCCCATTGCCTGAGCTTCGAGGACAGCGTTGCAAAATCCCTCTGAGAGGGAAGGGTGGAGGAAGATATCTGTTTCTTCAAGATGCCTGATTACCTCCTCCTGCGGGAGGCTGCCGATAAACTCAACTGTCTCCTCCAAACCCAGCTGATGACGGGCAAAGTGGAGAGCGTCGCTGTGCTCACCCTCGCCAATAATCCGATAGACCACTGTAATATCCTGATCCACAAGATTCCTGACTGCCTGTAAAGCGAACTCATAGCCTTTTTTCCACTCTAATCTGCCCACACTGAGAATTTTTATCGGGTTATCAGGTGTGCCTGCAACATCAGATCGGTACTCTTTTTCAGAATGGAATTGTCTCAAATCAATTGCTGGAGGGATCAGTCTATGCGGCATGTGTTCTGGACAACCTCGCCTCAGAGCACGCTTCCACAAGTCTTCCCCAAGGAAATGGCAAGCATCCGCCTGCTGCCAAACCTGAGCATAGTAGTTTGGTTGATCAAGCCCAGAAAAATTCAAATCATATCCCCTGAAGCTGACGCTCAATTTACAATTCAACAGGTTTTTTAGGTAAGTACGTCCAACTGCAAAAGCCCCAAATTCGACGTGAAGGATATCTGGCCTTAAACAGATCATTTCCAAGTCCAGATAATACTTTTGCAAAATGCCCCATCCAAACTCTTTAAACCCCTTTACAAGGTAAGTCCAGGACTTAACTGGAGCACAAAAAAGACCACGTATCAAGGCAGGTAGCATCAACGCTCCTGCCAGCCATTGTGGTTTCAATGGCCAACTTCGATGAAAATGCTGTCTGATTTTGGGGTTCTCATCCAAGGCTGGAAATTTCGTCCAATCACGCGGATCGCTCTTGTAACAGACCAGGTGGACATCCCATCCTCGTCTCAACAAACCCATGAACTTGGATACAATGAAGGTTTCCGAAGTCTTCGGAAATTCAGGCACAAGGAGGATGATGCGTTTATCTCTATCCAAGGTCATTATCCCCAACTCCCGCCTCAGTTGGGCGCACAGAGTTGAACAATGCAATAAAGGCGTCAACCTGATCCTCTAATCGGAAATCTCTTAATACTCTTTTCCGACCAGCCGAACCCATTGTTTGCCGTAACTCAGGGTCTAGAGCCAGTTTTTGTATTGCTTCCGCCATCTGCCTTGGTGCGCGAGTGGGAACAACAAAACCTTCCACTCCATCCGTCACAGATTCCCGAACACCGCCGCAATCGCTGGTTACAACCGGCAATCCACAGCTCATCGCCTCCAATACTACATTTGGCAAACCTTCGCTCAGGCTGGCAAAAACAAAAATATCTGATTGTTGAAGTTGCTGTTTCACTTGCTCAGGTGAGAGCTTTCCATGCAGGATCACCCGTTCTCCCAGGTCAAGATCATTCACGGTGAATAGGATACGGTTCAGTTCATACCCTTCTCCAACAATGTGAAGATTCGCATCGATACCCATATCCCGTAATAAGGCAAGAGACATGAGGATGTACTCGTAACCCTTGACCCACACCAAAGAACCAATGGTAATCAAATTTAATGTCTTCTTATGAACTACGGCAGAGGAGAGTGCAAAAAAATCAGTGTCTACGGCTGAATAAATGACCTTTGTCCTGGACTTTTCTGCACAGTACTGTTTGATTTCATTAAGAATATCGTAGGAAACGCAGTGTATTGCATTTGCGCGCGAGAGGGTTTCTTGTAGTCCAGCGACATAATCCTCCTGCCCTTTACGATGAGGACGGATGTTGACCTGGCTTCCCCGACACGAAACAACCACCGGTATTCCGGAGTCAAACAGTCCTACATAGTCTATTGCAGCCGAATTCCAGGGAAAATAAATCACATCCCAGCTTTTGCGGGTGAAAGGCAGATAGCGCAGATAGACATCGATGCGTGCCTGCCAATCATCAGCAGGTTCAATAAGTTTTGAAAACCATGCCGGTCTTCGAAGTTGGGGATTGGTAATCAATAACCAAAGCAAAACAATTATCCGGACCCATAGTTTTGAGCTGTATCGAGGTATCCGTAGCCATATTGGGTTCCAGGAACTGATTCTCTGCAAGTCTTGCTTGCGGGATGTCGCCACAGTCACACGAACGCCTTTTTCCAGCAAGCCTGCGATCAAGCGATCAACAAAGGTCACATCACTACGGCCATAACCAACTACCAAAATTTCCAACGGATTGTTATCAACCATATTGCTCCAGCCATGCCGAAAGAGTTAATAACATTGAGACGGCATATCCTCGAGCGGCAGATGGGTCACGGTAAAAATCTGCAAGCAATTGCTGCAATACCTGAACCGAAAACAAGCCGTGAAGTTTGAGACCAGGTTCCAGCAAGTATTGGTTTAGCCCAGCCTTCCCTTCTGGGTTCAAGAACTGCAACTCCCAATTGCGTTGGACGATTGGTCCTGGGAAAAACTGTCTCTTCAACTTCTGGATAGCCCTGCGAGGCAACCGCCAGGTGGTGAAGCCTTTGTATTGGTAAAGGTTCGCATCAAATTGCTGCCATTTCACTCTCGCCAAATCTGGCGCAAAGCGTTTGAGGTAATCGACCTGCAGTTTGCGTCCAGCCAAAAATTCGCCCGGAACCTGCGTGAAAAAGTCAACAAGGTCATTATCATAAAAAGGCAGAATCGGAAACATACCAGCCTGGAATACCCTTAGCGAACTCAATGTCCAGCGGAAGGACCATCGGGAAGTCTTCCAGGCTTTGATTTTAAAATCAAGATCGTTAATTTTATCGAACCCTGAAAGGCTCGTGTGGACATTCGCCATGATCTTTTCTTGCCAATCCGTTGGTAAATTAGGCAAGAAGAGCGATTGTAAAACCTGGCTGCCGTTTTTCGCGTACTTTTTGGTGATGACTGCAGCTAATCTCTCATCCGATATCATAGCCTGCCCAAGAAATCCCATATCATCCAGCCAGACATCGCCCCAATGAGCGGCAACAATGTGATCAGCCTGTTTTGATAATTCATCAACGACGTATGCTTGCCGGCAGATGGTGAGATCTTGAAAGCCTTCCACCTCCGCGCAAACCCGTTCGATACGGTCGAACAAATATGGTTGAATTGTCCAGGTTCTCACTGGCATGCCCCGCTTACTTCCGAGCTGCCTGGCAATCTTGGTTTCCACCGAATCTTTGGAGTAGCCATAACTAAACGGGAAAATTTGTGCCGCCCCACCCATTCCCGGCTCTCCCAATTCTGCAAGGGTGCTGCGCGAGTCAAGCCCTCCCGAAAGTGGCAGTGCGATCCGTTTTTGTGCAATCTGCTTGGTCAGAACAGATCTGAAGATATCCTGGAACCCATCGATTGCCTCATCGTATGTCAAGGAAGCAGAGGGTTCATAGTGCCAATGCCAATATGGCACCTGGGAGATGATCTTTCCGGATTCATCCAGAACAGTATCTGTCGCGGCGGGCAGAATTGTCACATCCTGCCAGTGGGTCTTGTCTCCAAGAAAAAAACCAAAAGTGAAGAATTCAACTATCGCCTGCAAATTTAAACGCGAACAGCCTGTCGCTTGCGCTGCTGCAGGTGAAAATGTCCCTACAGCTGCAATACCACCATTATCCGCATAATAGCAATGCACTGTTCCAAGGCGGCTCGTGATCACATGCACACGCTTTCGAAGCTTTTCGTACCCAACCAACAAGAAGTGCCCATTTAGCTTTTCAGGTTGGAAAATCGCTTGCGTGAGGGGTTGGGACTGATCAAAAAGTTCACCCAAAAGCCAAATCCGCCATTCTTCATCTTCCGATTCCGTCAGCGGGAATCCTCTCCATTGTTCGTCCGGCTGCGTGGTGTACACGCGTCCTGCGCCCAAATTGGCAACCATTGTCCAGGGTTGGGTAGATCGCGCCTGGCAATTCTCAGCGTCATTCCCAAATGTGATCAGCAGATCACCGATCAATCTTTCCGCCATGCAGCCTTTTTTTTCATTATCTCTTCATACAAACGCATGTGGGCAGCCACTTCCTGTTCGATGGAAAAATGGCTCTCCACCCGTAAACGGGCTGCCTTGCCCATCTTTTCTCGTAATTCCGGGTCATCAATGAGCCGTTGGATCGCCTCCGCCAGCGCAGTCGCATTTTCGGGTTCCACGAGCAGCCCGGATATTCCATCTTCGATAATATCTCGAGCGCCTGGAACGTTTGTAGCCACGCAGGCTTTTCCGCAAGCCATGGCTTCCAAGAGCGCCACCGGGCAGCCTTCCTTACGCCATTTGTCCCAGGTGGGCAGCACCACGACATCCATCTCCGCCTGAAAAAGCGGTATGTTCTCCACTCCACCTAAAAAATGTACCCGTTCGCTCACCCCCAGGGCCTCCGCCTGCGCATGCAGTCTGCCGGTGTACTCCTCATCCATCGGTTTGCCAGCCAGGAACAAATGCGCACCCTCCAGCCGGGAAACAGCCTCAATCAGCGTCGGGTGCCCCTTCACTGGTACCAGGTGTGC
>CAZDPK010000026.1:0-22268 GCA_964507335.1 uncultured Anaerolineaceae bacterium
ATGCAAGGCGTTGGCGTCGACACCTCTGGCATCCAATATGGCGAGATCACTGGTTTCACCATCACCATGATCGATACCAGCTCAGAGCGCACCATGTTTTCGTTTCGTGGTGCCTCCTCCAAAGCTTTATCCGTGGAGCCCAATCTGCTCAAAGACATCCAAAATTCCAGGGTTCTGCTTACCTCCGGCTACCAACTTCTCTATCCGGAGCAGGCACAGGTGGTCCTTTCTGCTGCCGAACGCGTTCGCAAGCAGGGAAACCTTGTTGCGTTGGATCCCTCCCCTCTCATCGGCGATGTCTTGCCGGAGATTCGCAATCAAATCCTGGCGCTGACGGACATTTTGCTCCCCAACCGTCGTGAATTAGCCCTTCTGACCGGTGAAGAAGACTCACAAGCTGCCCTCCAAAAAGCTCCCAACCTTTCCAAGTGTGTCGTGGTTAAGCTCGGCTCTGAAGGCGCATGGATGTCGATCAAGAAAGATTTCCAATTCGTTGGTGGTCAACAATTTTCAGAAGACAGCGTTTTTCAGTCTCCCGCCATCCCTGTTGAAGCAGTCGATACTACCGGGGCGGGCGATGCCTTCAATGCCGGTTTTCTCGCCTCCTTGCTGCGTGGTGATCCCCCGGCAAACTGGCTGAAATCCGGCAATAATCTGGCTGCTGAAGTGGTTCAACATCGCGGAGCCGTCTCCATGTTTTGTTCGCCCTCTCAAACCCAGTAAATTAAAATAATAGGAGTCAAAATGAAAATTAATCCGCTCGTAGAAATTAAACCAGAAGTCAGAGCCGCCCTCGAGGCAGGTAAAGCTGTAGTCGCGCTTGAATCCACCATTATTTCGCATGGCATGCCCTACCCACAGAACATCCAGATGGCTCAAAAGGTGGAAGCAATCGTTCGAAGTACCGGCGCCGTGCCTGCCACCGTCGCTATCATGGATGGCAAGATCAAAGTTGGGCTAACTGACCAAGAGTTGGATGTCTTTGCCAGTTCTCCGGGCGTGGCAAAAGTATCCATGCGTGATTTTCCCGGCATCATTGCCCGTAAACAGCTGGGCGCCACCACCGTTGCAACTACCATGTACGCCGCCCATCTTGCCGGCATCAAGGTTTTTGTCACCGGTGGCATCGGCGGTGTCCATCGCGGCTACGAAGAAACGCTGGATGTCTCAGCGGACCTGGAGGAGCTCGCTCAGACCGATGTAGTCGTAATCTGCGCCGGCGCAAAAGCCATTCTCGATCTTCCCCGCACCATGGAATACCTTGAGACCAAAGGGGTTCCTGTGATTGGCTATAAAACCGATGTGCTGCCTGCTTTTTTCACTGCCAAAAGCGACATTCCGCTGGTGGAACGTGCCGACTCGCCCGAAGAAATCGCAAAAATCATCCTCGCCAAGGCGCAGCTCGAAATGCGCGGGGGTATGCTGGTCGTTAACCCCATCCCCGATGAATATTCCCTCGATCACGAATTTATCGATAAGGTCATTGAAGTTGCCGTCCAGGATGCCCAGCAACAGGGCGTTTCGGGCAAGAACATCACCCCGTTTTTGCTCAGCGAAATCACCAAAAGAACTGAGGGCAAAAGTTTGGAAGCCAACCTTGAGTTGGTCTACAACAACGCCCTGGTTGGGGCGCAAATTGCCTGCGCGCTGGAAGCAATTTCGAAGTGACAGTCGCCGCCAGACGCTCTTGTTTTTATCCCTAAAACTACTGAGCAAAAGCCAGGCAAACCCGACAATCAGTGAAGCATAAAGTCTGGTTTAAATGCTCAACGAGAGCTTAGGCTGTGGTAAAATCAACTCTCATTGGGGGCCTGTAGCTCAATGGCGGAGCAGGCGGCTCATAACCGCTTGGTTGAAGGTTCGAATCCTTCCGGGCCCATATTTTATTATTGCTGATTTAGCTTGCTTCTTTTCTTCAATCCATTGTGCTATCTACGTTCCTGCACCATCTGTTTGCACTTTTAAGCATAAAATTCTTAGCACAATCTACTCTTAATTCGTTATGGAAAAATGATAATAATTACCGATCGATTATTGCTGCGAAAATATTCCGAAAATGATTTGATGGATCTTTTTGAATACTTGTCTGATCCAGAGGTGGTTAAATACGAACCGTATCGCCCGATGACCCTGGAAGAGGTTAGGGGAGAATTGAACCGAAGAATCGAATCAGACGAAATGGTCGCGGTTGAGCTCAAATCCAGCGGCAAGTTGATTGGCAATGTCTACCTTGGCAGAATTGAGAACAATACAGTTGAGATTGGTTTTGTTTTCAACCAGCAATACTGGAAGCAAGGGTACGCCTTGGAAAGCTGCGTGGCGTTGATCCGTGAGGCGTTCTCCACAGGCGTTGACCTGATAATCGCGGAGTGCGACCCTGAGAATCTCAGTTCCTGGCAGTTGTTGGAAAAGCTGGGCTTCTCCCGAAGCGCTCACCTGGAGAAAAATATTTTCTTTTGGAGAGACGACAATGGAGAGCCGATTTGGAAAGACACCTATGTCTATTCTTTGCAAAGAACCAGGCACGATCAGATCAGTCAAGTTCGAGCTTAGCAAACTGGTAATACCGGAGCTATTTGCTTATTGATTACCTATTGAACGAGTCTATACAGTCCAAATAACCAGTTTGTGTTGTTGCTATAATCTTTCATTGGTATTAAACAAATTATCCAAATCAAAGGAAATAAACAAGAAAATTTATGAAGAAATTAAATTCACTAAGCATCATCGTTCTTATTACCTATCTTGGCATGATCACCGTTAACGCTCTCGCTAATGCGCTGCCAATAAACGGCATGATCACCGGCGATATCTCAGATTCCTATCCCAATCTGTTTGCTCCTACCGGCCTCACTTTTACCATCTGGGGTGTTATTTACCTGTTGCTGGCGGCATACACCCTTTATCAACTCGGTCTTTTCCAAAAGCAGGGAGTAGAGTTCAAAACCGCGCTGTTGAAAGAGGTCGGCAGCTTATTCGCCATCTCGTCCCTGGCTAACATAGCCTGGATTTTCGCCTGGCACTACAAAAACATCCTCATGTCGACTGTGTTAATGCTCATCATCCTGGTTTGCCTGGCTCTGATCACTGTTCGCATCAATAAAGAGAAGCTGACCGCAAATGAAAAATTTTTCATTCGTCTTCCCTTCAGCGTCTACTTTGGCTGGATTACTGTAGCTACCATCGCCAACATCACAACGCTCCTGGTAGATAAGCTGGGTTCACCAGTTAGTTTATTTGGAATTTCAGAGGTCGTTTGGACTGTTATTATCCTGTTGGTTGGCTTGCTGATCGCTGTGGTGACAACCGTGAAAAACCGCGATGTTCCTTACGGCTTGGTGATCGTCTGGGCATATATCGGGATCCTTATCAAACACCTGATGAATAAGCCCTTGCCCGATGGGTTTAACTCGCAATACCCGGCTGTTATTGTCACCGTCATCATCAGCCTGGTTGTCCTTATGGCAGCCCTTGTTTTCGTCCAGTTGAAACCAAAAGAAACAAAAAAGTAAATCCAACCTGATGAATCAGCGGGAGGCAAATTCTGTCTCCCGCTTTTATTCAAACCCAAAAGTTATTTGAAGTTTGTCCAGATCTTCTCTTCGAGCATACTGCTCTTCATTTACATTGCGTCAGTAATTTTCGTTGAAGTGGTTATCAAGGTGTACATAATTTTGCTCGTGAGGCGCGAGCAGGTTATAGTGAAACAACAAAACTATAATCTACAAGGATCAATACAATTCTTGTATGTTCAATCTGATTTAACTATCGGGAGATAAGTCGTGAAAACAAAAAGAACAAATGTATTTTCCCTCTTTATCATCGTAATCCTTGCCTTGTTTCTCAGTTGGAGCATCGGCACAGCTTACTCCACTGATTCTCAAATTCAAAGCACCATCCTGTATGTTAAGCCAGCCGTAACAGGAACTACCTGTTCCTCCTGGGCTGACCCCTGCACACTCCAAACGGCGCTTGGCCTTGCCACAGATGGTGATCAGATCTGGGTAGTGGAGGGCACTTATGTACCCACTTGGGATAATGATCGGACTGCCACCTTCCAACTCAAATCTGGCGTTGCTATTTACGGTGGATTTATTGGGACAGAAACCAACCTCACAGAACGCGATTGGGAATATAACGTCACTACCCTGAGCGGTGATATTGGAACCGAAGGCGACAATTCCGACAACAGCTACCACGTGGTCACAGGCAGCGGTGTTGACACCACCGCAATTCTGGACGGCTTTACCATCACCGGTGGTAATGCCAACATGGGACCTCTTGATGATACCCGCCGCGGTGGTGGCATCACTAACGTGACCGGCAGCCCAACCCTGACCAATCTCATTTTTAGCAGTAACACTGCATTTGATGGGGCTGGTATGGCAAACTTTGAGAGCAGCAGTCCAATCTTGACCTCTGTCACCTTCTCCAGCAACACTTCATTGGTGAATGGTGGCGGGATGTCTAACCGGAATAACAGCAGCCCTATCCTTAACAACGTAACCTTTAACGGCAATTCAGCAGTAAATGCCGGTGGTGGCATGTTCAATTTTTTCCAAAGTAGTCCCATCCTCAATAATGTTGTATTTAGCGGCAACATAGCCGATGATCCGTTTGACGATCCATATAGTGAGGATGGAAAAGGTGGGGGAATGTTCAACCAGCAATTCAGCAGTCCAGTTCTCACCAATGTCACATTCGACAACAATTCGTCTGAGTGGTTTGGTGGGGGGATGGTTAACGACTTCGATAGCAGCCCTACTCTGACCGAAGTTACTTTCAGCAACAACTCGGCCATTCAAATGGGTGGTGGGATGGTTAACCTTGATAGCACCCCCACTCTGACCAACGTCATATTTACCGGAAATTTCATCAATAATGATTGGGGTACTGGGGGTGGAATGGTAAATTCGGGGAGTAATGCGATATTGGTGAATGTTACCTTTTCAAACAACATCGCCCTGGATCAAGGTGGTGGGATGCTTAATTATGACAGTAGCCCTAGCCTTACGAATGTCACCTTTAGTGGTAACAGTGCCACAAGTTATGAAGGCGAAGGCGGGGGTCTGTTCAACTTTGGTTTCAGCAGCCCTACGCTCACAAATGTGACCTTCACCGGTAACTCGGCTACAATTGTTGGCGGCGGGATGTCGAGTTGGGAGAATAGTTCCCCCATAATTACGAATTCAATTTTTTGGGGCAATACCCCTGACCAAGTTAACAATGCTCCTCTAAGTACAAGCACAATTACCTACAGTAATGTCCAGGGTAGCATTGTTTATCCCGGCATGGGTAATATCAACCAAGACCCGCTTTTGGGTCCGCTGGCAGATAACGGCGGTTTCACGCAAACGCATGCCTTGGGACCTGGCAGCCCTGCCATTGATGCTGGCGATCCAACAAATTGCCCCGCTACCGATCAGCGCGGCTTTCCCCGCCCGATAGATGGGGATGGCATCGATGGACCGCGTTGTGATATGGGAGCTTATGAAGCAGAATTAAAAGTATTGGACTTTTCAATCTACCTGCCGCTAGTGTTGAGATAAGTTGCCTTACCGCAGATTAGGCAGCGAGAGCGATCCGAAAATTTTCACCCTCGCTAGAGTCTATTGCTTGCGGATGATTGACATCTACTAAAAACCGCTCTTCATACTGCTTACTTGCCGGAAAGCTGAGAATCATGGGGATAACCGCTTTAATGCTGTAGGGAATTGACGTTAAACAAATGAGGAGTAACTGTAACAATAATATTGCCGAAATTTGGTAAAAAATTTCGGCAATGTTATTGTTATTACTACAATTAAGTTGTACAATAGCCATGTAGGATAAGCGTTAGTAATACTTTTTGAATCAATTAATCAACTATTTTGCATGCATTGTAAGCCAACGGGCATACCAAAAATTCCACTCATCAATTGAAAGTCAAACTGAAAAGATCCTAAGGGTCCTTCACGACAAATTATCTACTAATCGAAAAAAAACTACTCTTCTTATCTTGTTCATCTGAATGACGTGGTAAATCCGTCAAATATTACTGGATAATCTCAATTTACTCATAGAAAGGTGGACTTTCATGCAATCTAAGGCGAAGACTTTACTCTTTATTGCTGTCTTTTTGCTTCTTGGATTACTGGCTACGTCAGCTTCAGCTGATCCACCAGACCCAACAAAAGAAGCAACCATTTCCAAACCGGAGCTTGATATTACCCTAAAGCAACCCCAAGAGGGGATTCAAAACGTTGGCGCTTCAACTTTGCAAACTGTGACGCCAGCTCAACTTCCGATTGGCAGTGCATTTGATCTGTGTTTTGGTTTTTTTGTGCAATCACCTGATGCTGAATATGGGGACTACATCACTGTCGATATGCCCGACAACTGGACGGTTAACTCAGTTGCTCCCAACTCAGTACCTCCTGCTAATGGTTGTTCGGCTGCCCTACCTCCATTAGCGGGGGTTGGGGCTGCGAACATAGCCTATTGGCAAAGTACTGGTTATCCACCTCCAACCGGTTGTGGAGCCTGGAATGGTTCTTCCACAGGCATACTGTTCAATTTCTGCGTTAATGTAACCATACCCGATGAAAGTGGCGCTCCCTGGATGTTACCATGGAATTACTATGGAGATGGCTGGGGGGCTGAACCTCATTTTGCAATTGGTTCATATGGTCCTATTGGTCCACAACAACCCTTAACATTATCACCTGAAATTTCTCAAACAATGGGCTGCCGATATGAGCCAGTAACCTACGAGTTCACAGCCATGAACAGCACAGGGTCAGAAATGATGGTAGATCTGGATTACTCCATCAGTTCCGGAATGGGTACTTGTGACGGTCCGGCAAGCATCAATGTGCCTGCCTATGGAAATGCTCCCGTTTTGGTCACCTTTGAAGCCTGGAACGAAGTAGGAACGAGCTTTACCTGTGATATTACTGCTACAGATGCTGCTGTTCCTGCCAATACCGACTCCTCACAGATAATTCAAGATCTGTTAGCCTGCTATTGGGATCCGGCAGGTTGGCAACTTGAACCGATTACAGACGCGACGCCCAACCAATGGTCTTCAGGTGTAGTGGGCACGAACCCTATGGCTACCGGTCCGGTGGGGTATGTCATTGGGGGCTTAGCCGCAGGATCAAGTACTCTGAATCCTGACCTGCAAATGTATGATCCTATGCTGGAAGTATGGACCCAACTGTCAGACCTGCCTAACCCGCGTTTTAGCCCTGCAACTGCATGGCTCGACGACTTAATTTATGTCGCCGGGGGCTATGATAACAATTTTGCATCCACTGGTGATTTGCAGGTCTACGACCCCTTAACCAATCTTTGGGATAATACCATTCCGCCGGATATGCCAAATGCTCGGGGCGGCGGTGCCGGAGGAGTGGCAACCTGCTCATCCGGTCTTGGAGAATGTTTATTCCACGTTGGAGGAGGTGCGGACAGTAATTTTGCCAGTACCACTTTGGAGACGTGGGAATATGATCCTGCCTTAGGTGTCTGGACCCAGTTGGATAACAAGCCTGCCGGCGCTTCACCAGATGGATTCATTCTTGGGGCAGGGGTTGGTTGTGGTGGCAAGATCTATGTTGGCGGCGATTATCGCGGCTATCACGATTTCTTTGTTCTCGATCCCACCTCACCATCCGGCACGCAATGGTCTGTCCTGGCAAGCATTCCAGCAGGAGCGGGAGCGATGACTCCAGCTCTGGTCTGTTCTGAGGAAGAGCAAGTCATCTACCTGATAGGCGGCGGTCCCAGTGGTAATTGGTCAAATTTCAGTAACCAAGTTTTTGCTTACGACATTCTTACAAACACCTGGGAGGGACCGCTGCCTCAAATCTTGAATGTCGTACAGCTTGGTTCTGTGGGCTGGCTCATGAAAGACAAGTTATGGACTGTCGGTGGAACGGTCGGTTCGGGTGCCATTTCGCCCATGCCATTCGAATCCCTCGAGAAAATTTCTTGTGAAATCGAAATGAAACTTTTCTTACCATTATTACTGCGGTAGAAAACACTAAGGGGGATAGACTATTTGCCTGCGGTGTAGGGGCGGGTCTCGGACCTGCCCTTACACACAAATGGAAGGGACAGCAGCCATGCCATTCTTGTTGTATTGAAGCATCAATCAGGTATCACCTCTGGATCATCCGCTGAAATCTGATATCGCAAGCAAGGAAAAGCCACATCATTTGTGAATGACGAGATCACGCACGTCACATTGGGAAAAGTTTTCGTCAGTGGAGTCGTTGTAGCGGGCGAGAGTTATTTCAGAGACCACGGTTGGTTCCCAAAAAATTATCACGGAAACCCTAAATCCGCTGCCTGGACAGCCAGCCTGATACTATAATAATGAAGATCAAGGAGGAAGTGATGAACGCACTGGATAAAAACGCGTTGGAGGCATTCATTGTGAGAGCCAAATCCAACACCTATGTGGGCGGGGGGCAAAAAAGCCTGGCGTACCGCCCATTTTCCCACGATCTGCAATTTCACGAAGGCTCTTTTGCTTACCTGGATAGTTATTATGGTGGTACGGATTTTATTGGGCAGGAAGTGGTCTATTTTGAAGGAAAACCGATCTGGGCGATGAACTATTACGGCAAAATCCTGAACCCTGGGCTGATCGACGGGCAGACCGCCGGAAGGATCATCATGGAAAGCCTGGGCAAGCTCTACCAGCAAGGTCGTTTTTTAGGTGGATTTGAAAATGAGACATCCCTGGGAACCTATTCTGACACGAATGAAGGTGATGTTTCGTCTTTCAAAGGGGTGGAATGGATTTCGGTTCAAGAACAGAAAGTGTATGAACTTGTCTACCACGGGGGTTTGGTGAAGGAGTAGGTAAGACCTGATAGGCGATCCCTGCCTGCCCGGGGTTCGGGTTCACCTTATGCCAAATTTTTGCCAGATTGGCTCCCCGGAGAAAAGAACTCCATGGCATTATAAACAATCACGACCTCACTCGGTCTAGTCACCAACGTGGTCCTCTCAGACCGATGTGAGTTGAGCTCACTCGGTCTAGCCGTTTTACTCACAGACTCCCACCTTCGGCAGGACTACGACTTCACCCACTTGTGCACACTGCAAGAATCTTTGACCTTCAAGGACGGGCTTTATTGAAATAGCTACATTGTGGAAGTCAATTTCGAATCAAGGCAACATGGTAGGGAAAGAGTTCTGCGGTCATGATGCCGGCTGCGACGGCAGGGTCATTTTCCATAATTGCCTGGGCTTCATCTTCAGATTCGACCTCCAAAATCACAATGCCAAAGGTCTTTTCATCATCGATTCCCGCAGTTTTACCAGCCAAAATCAGCTCACCATCCCGAAGCAGCTCTTGTAGTTTGGCAAAGTGGCGGGAGACAATTTCCTCTTCTTTTTCTGTCCAGTTCTGCGGGTTAATTAGCACTGGTATCAACTTCAGAACGTAGATAAATTGTTTTTTGCCGTTCGTCATTTTGCAACGCCTCCAATTATTGGTTGTGGTCGGCTGGACCTGGTTCAGTCATATCAGTAATTATAGTAGATGATTAGAGACGGATCATAGCTGATAGGTGATGGGGCTTACCGCGACGCTAGCAATTCGATGAGTCGGCTTAATCACAGCTATTCCCTGCTTCCGGTTTCCGGTTACGGGTTTCTACCCACCAAACCCTGAACAAAACGCTTTTTCTACCGTTTGCGTCTTTATAATTAAGAAAAATTTTGAAATGAAAAAAATCCATAAACTGCTGTTCAGCAGGAAATAATGGAAAGCAGGAATAACGATAATGAATCAAACAGCAATCGTCGCGGGGGGATGTTTTTGGGGAATGGAATCACGTTTTCAGAAACTGGCTGGCGTTCTCGATACCGAAGTGGGTTATACCGGCGGATTTTTAGAGGACCCGACTTATCGCCAGGTTTGCCAGGACATCACCGGGCACGTCGAAGCGGTCAAAGTGGAATTTGACCCTACTGTGATCAGTTACCAGGTGATTTTGGAAGCGTTTTTCAACTTCCATGATCCCACCCTGTGCCGAGACAATTGCATTAGCCAGAGTTCGCAATACGGATCGATCATCTTCCCGATGGACGAGGAACAAAAAAAGGCTGCCAAAGCGATTCTGGAAAAGATGAGAAAGAGCGATAGGTACGATTGCGCCATTGATACCATTATCCAGCCTGCCTCCGAGTTTTATCCGGCAGAGGAATATCACCAGGATTACTACAAGAAACACAACCTGGAAGACGTAGACGACCTCACTTGTTGATGCGGGGCAGCGCCTAAAAGCAGTTATAATACCAGCATGCTTACAAACTCAGAAACCCCTAATGGCTCCAGGGAGAAACGCATCGCGATTTTGATCGACGGTGATAATGCCCAGGCGTCTCTAATTGAACAGATCGTGGTCGAGTCAAGCCGCTATGGCAACGCAACGATCCGACGTATTTATGGTGACTGGACCTCAACCAGTATGAAATCGTGGAAAGACACGTTGAATTCGTACGCCTTCCAGCCCTTTCAGCAATTCAGTTATTCGGTCGGCAAGAATGCCACCGACTCAGCCATGATTATCGATGCGATGGATATTTTGCACGACAACCAGGTAGACGGATTTTGCCTGGTCTCGAGCGATAGCGACTACACACGCCTTGCGACGCGCCTGCGCGAAAGCGGCAAATTGGTGGTGGGGATTGGTAAAAACCTGACCCCGCGTGCTTTTGTCTCGGCTTGCGATGTTTTCATCTATACCGAAAACCTGGAAACGCGTGAAAAACAGAAGCGCCAGACGGCAGCGAAGCAGAAGATGAGCAAGGAAGAGCAGAGCCTGATCGATAACATCGAAGATGCAATCGAGACAGCGGGCACCGATGATGAAGGCTGGGCACGGCTTTCTGAAGTGGGGACAGCGCTAAGGCGCATTGACCCGGGCTTCGACCCGCGCTCGTATGGCTCAAAGCAGCTGGCCTCATTGATCCGCAACAGAAAGAATTATTTCGAGATCAAGAAACTCACCGGAAAATCGACCATCGTTGTACGGACCAAGGACGAGGATTAGGGCTTTACCACCTGAAACCCTGAACAGGGCACGCAACAGTATCCACTCCAAACCAAAAAGAATGTGCGGGTTCCATGAACCCGCACATATGTTTTAATCGAAAAAAGCTGCTAATCTTTGGGGGGATAGCCGGTTATGTCTTGGATCTCCTTATAAAATGGCGCAAGACGGTCGTACATTTTCAGGTAAACCCGCTTGTAAAGCTCATCGTAGAGCTTATGATTGTCAGGGTCGGGTTCGAAGGTATTGCTGATACGGGTCATCTGCTCAACCGCTGTTTCAAAAGAAGGCTGCAATTTCAAACCCACTGCCAGATCAATTGCCGCGCCAAGTCCGCTGGCTTCGTAAACGTGTGGGCGGCTGACCGGCAAGCCAAAGATGTCGGCAGTCAGCTGCAGGGCGGCATCGCTCTGCGAGCCTCCACCTGAAACGCGAACTTCAGTGATGGGAACGCCGCTACGCTTGCTAGTGCGTTCAGCACCTTCGCGCAGGGCATAGGCGAGGCCTTCCAGGATGGCGCGGTAGAAGTGGGCGCGGGTATGAACCCCGCCAAAGCCGATCACAGAACCTTTGGCTTCGGGTCCGGGCGATTTGAGACCGGGAGCCCAATAGGGCTGCAGGGTCAAACCTGATGAGCCGGCTGGCACCGAATTGACCAGATCGTCAAACAAAAATTCGGGAGCAACACCGCGTTCTTTTGCCAAGCGCTGTTCGCTGAGACCAAATTCCCGCAAAAACCAGGAGACCATCCAATAGCCTCTGAAAAGCTGGATTTCGAGGGAGTAGGACCCAGGTACGGCGGCAGGATAGGGGGGAATGAGTGGTACGACCTCGATGTATTTTTGATGGATGGTGTTAATGGTGGCGGCTGAACCATAGGAAAGGCAGCAGATGTTTGAAGCAAGCGTACCCGAGCCGAGCACTTCACAGGCTTTGTCTGCGGCAGCTGCAATAAGGGGAAGCCCGGCTGGAATGCCGGTTTCTTCGGAGGCTTGGGAGGTGATTTCGCCCAGCAAACCGGTCGGAGGAACCAGTTCGACTAACTGTTCCGGATCAACCGGTACTGCTTTCCACTTCCAGTCAAAATTGCCAGCCCAATCATGTTTTTTGTAATCGAAGGGCAGATGGGCAACCTGGCAGGCGGTGGAATCGACGAACTTATTGGTGAGTCGATGAGTGAGGTAGCCTGAAAGCAACACGACTTTGGCGGTTTTTGCCCAGATTTCTGGTTGATTTGTGCGGATCCAGTTGGTCTTGGCTTCGGCTTGCAGGTAGCGGATAGTGCCCGTCATGCCGGAGACAGCGAAAAGCGTGCCCCAGAAGCCGCCCACGTTTGGCAGACCGGAGGTTCGACGCTGGTCGGACCAATGAATGGCGGGTCGGAGTGGTTGACCGTCTTGATCAAGGTTGATGAGGACGTTGCGCTGAGTCGTGATAGCCACACCGGCGATTTGGGACTTGTCCACACCGGGTGTAGCCCACAGTTGGTGACAAGCCTGGCAGAGACTTTCCCAAAATAGCGTGGGTTCAAGCTCCGCCCAACCGGGTTTTGGGGCGGAGTATTCGGGCAAACGAATTTGCGCTTTAAAGACCAGATTGCCCTGAAGGTCAAAAATCAGGGCACGCGTTGATTGGGTACCAACATCGATTGCCAGCAGCTGTTGTTTTGTCATTTATCCCTCGATATCCTTGCCCCAGCGTTTTTCTTTTTGCGCAGGGGTCATATCCAATCCCAGTGTACCACCGGGGTTCATAATGTTGTTAGGGTCGAAATAATTTTTTAACAAACGGATGACATCCATCTGCTCTTTGCCGATCTGATCTTCCAGCCAGGGGGCAGTGGCTTTGCCAACACCGTGATGATGGCTGATGGCAGCGCCGGATTTGGCAATTGCTTCCAGGATGCCATATTGCAGATCAAGGTATTCGCCGATCGTATCAATTTTAGCAATAAAGATGAAGTACAGGTTTGCGCCTTGTGGGTAGGAATGGGAGATGTGGGTCATGCAAATGGTGTTAGGGCGTGATTTCACAAACGCCCGGACATCGTTGTGCACCTGCGGCATTTGCGACCAGGTGACACCGCACTCGAGCGTGTCAATGAGGATGCCATAGTCCTGCAAATCTTCGCGCAAATAAGGATCGGTAAAGCGACCTTTTTCCCAGGTTTTGGTGACACCAGCAAAGGAGAGTTCGAAGGCTTTGTATTTACGGAATATCTTGCGCATTTTGCGGTCGATGTTCCGGCAAAAATCCTTTTCTCCATCGGTGAAACCGAGCATGAGGCACTTTTGCATCGGTTTGAAGCCTAACGTTTGAAGCAGGCTGTCGGCAAGGCTGTCTTCAATGTGATATTGCTTCATCATGATATCGGTTTCTTCAGGATCTGATATGCGGAAAACGGAGGGGTATCCAAATTCGCCCTGCATCACTTCCCGGCTGGCTGCCTGAGCATCTTCCCAGTTACGAAACATGTAACTGAAGCGTTTGCGATTCTCGGGCTGCCAGTGGCTTATTTTCAAGGTAACTTTGCTCAAGATGCCAAAACTGCCTTCACCGCCCATCATTAATTGATCGAAATCCGGTCCATTAGCGGCGCGAGGATGCGGGCAGGTTTTAAAGATTCCGCGAGGTGTAACGTATTCCTGGTCAATGACCACGTCTTCGATCTTTCCGTAATAGGTTGAATTCTGTCCGGCTCCACGAGTGACAACCCAGCCGCCAACGCTGGAATACTCGAATGACTGGGGAAAGTGCCCAACAGTGTAATTGCGTTTCGCACCAAGCTTAATAACCGCATTTTGGAGTAGATCTTCCAGTTTTGGACCCCACATGCCGGCTTCGACAGTGACCGTTTGGTTGATTTCGTTCAGTTCGATCAATTTGTTCATATGCACGGACATGTCTAAACAAATGCCGCCCTTGGTGGCTTCGTAACCGCGCGTGACGGTCGAGCCGCCGCCAAAAACGTAGATGGGGATGAGGTGCTGGTTGGCGTAAGCAACGATTGCTTCTATCTCAGCTTGCGTGCGGGGTGCCACGACCACATCGGGGATGTTCTCGACAATTTTTCGTCTCAGGCGCAACGCGTCGATCATGCCCTGACCGTAGGCTCGCTTGATGCGGGTATAAGTGTCGGTGCGCAGGTTATCTTCGCTGCAGGTTTGCGTTAGGAACGCCAGGTGTTCTGCCGGGAGAGCAACGGGGACGTTATCGGGAATTTGCTCCAGACCTAATTGACCGGGTTTTGAGAGTGTTTCTTCCGTCAAACCAAAGCGATCCATGATCAATTTAGTGAGACCGCTGTTGGGGTGTTTGTAGCCGGCGGGATCGCCCCACTTGAAAATCGAACGCCAGGTTCCTGATGGAACGTTATCTTCGTACCATGCTGGGACAAATTTTTCGTTTCTTGACATGATTTCTCCTATTTTTCGTAACTTTCCGGGTTCGGACTGTAGGCTTTTTGATAGATCTGCTGGTAGCGAGATATTTCACTTTGCCAATCCTCTTCTGTCCAGGGCAATTCAGACTCAATCAATTGTCTCACTTTCTGCATCACGCCCATACCACCATTGGGCAAGAGCATACCCAGCCGGGTGCGTCGTAGCAGCAGATCGTCGAGGTGTTCCACCATACCGTGGCGAGCGTTATAAGGCAATTCCGCCCAATGCAGGTAAAGGTCGTCTATTCGTTGAAGGTATTGCGGATCGGACATGTTCAGCAGGTCTTGTAATGCCTGACCATATCGACCAGCAAGGTAATGAAAACTCGGCGAAGAAAGAGGGTTGCCTGGTAAAAATTCAGGGTTGGGGTTGAACCAGTGTTGGATTGGTTTTAGTTTTAGACCAAGTAGGGGCAGGACGGCTTTGAGTGTATCTTCAGCCATAATTTCGAAGATTGTCAGTTTTCCACCTGTGACCGTCACCATTCCGTCTTCTTCCAGAACAAGATGGGCACGTGATTCAGAGGAGGGGTTGTTGCCATCCCCTCGAACAATCGGGCGCAGACCGGCAAAGGAGGAAATGATTGAGGCTTCAGTGATATTTGTGTCAGGGAAGATGGCATGGATCGCCTCAAGCATGTAGTCAATTTCTTCTTTGGTACAGAAGGGTTCCTGGTCCAGGGGGAAGGTGTGATCGAGATCGGTCGTACCAAAGATTGTGCGCCCCTCCCAAGGGATGGCGAACATGGCTCGATGATCTTTTGGATGCATGAGGGTGACTGCGTGTGAGATGGGAAGATCGTGATAACTGAGCACCAGGTGTGAACCACGCAAGGGTCGCACGCGTCCCTGGCGACCAAGCTGATCGCGGAGCGTGTCGGTCCAGGGTCCGGTCGCGTTAATGACTACCTTGGCTTTTAGTTCGAGCGTGCCCAGATTTAGCCTGGAACGATCTGTTACAGCAATGCCACTGACACGTCCATCATTGTTTTTGAGCAATTTTTCGACGTGAGCATAATTCAAAGCAAGTCCACCATCTTCACAGGTTTCCTGGACAAGGCGTAGGACCATACGGCTATCGTCCAAGACAGCGTCATAATAAAGATAGCCACCAGCCATTCCTTCCGGTTTGAGCATAGGAATCGTTTCTCTCAACTTGGTGTGTTTGAGATGCTTATGCTGCCATTTGGGTGCCATGAGGTCATAGATGATCACGCCGGCATGAAAGATTCGTTTTTGTTTGGCTGAAGCATCATGAGGGAAAACGAAACCCATTGGAGTCACCAAATCTTTTGCTTGTTTGAGCAATTTTTCGCGTTGCCTGACAGATTCAAAAGTAATGTTATATTGACCGCTGCGCAGATAACGAAAACCACCATGCACTAATTTCGAAGATTTTGACGAGGTTCCGCTTGAAAAATCGGCCGCCTCCAATAGCAATGTCTTTAAGCCCCCACTGACCGCCCGTCTAAAAATTCCTGCTCCGGTGATACCACCGCCGATTATGATCAAATCCCAGTTCTGGTCCAGTTGAGACCAAAGTTGTTGGCGTGATTGTGGTTGATTCATGAACCCTCCCTTAAAACTTATAAATTATTCCAATAATCCTGGCTGTCTTGCATGACCCGTGCAGTACGTTCTGCAGCGCTTTCCGGGTCGTTGGAAGTTAAGTCTTCCATGAGTCCTCTGTAAAACTCCTGGGAGTGTCTGCGAGTCTCAGGGCGGGCGAAATAAACCAAACCTGCCTGATATGCCAACCCGCGGAAACCGTTGAAAATGAGGGTAAAAATCGGATTTCCGGAAAGAATTGTTAGTTTGTGATGCAGCTCCTGATCAGCCTGGGCGTAGGACTTGGCATCATCTGAAAGGTGAAGAAATGCTTTCAGAAAGTCAGAAAGCTCCTCCGGATTGCGGCAAAAAGCCAGCCGGGTGTAGACCGGCGCAAGCGCGGCACGAACTTCAAGAAGACTGCTGATAAAAGATGGAGTCAGCACCTCCGGTTGTTTGGAAAGGGCATTAAGCATGATCAGGTTGCCGTCTTTCCAATAATCCCGTACGAGTGTGGATTTGCCCTGGTGGATGTAAATCCAGCCATCACGGGCAAGCCGCTGCAGGGCTTCGCGCAGGGTGGGGCGGGTGATCCCGAGCGATTGTGCCAGTTCGCGTTCAGGAGGTAAGGAGCTTCCTATGGGGAAGCTGCCGTCAAGAATGGCGGCAAGCAGCTGCTTTTCCGCCAGATCGGTAGGTTTTTGGGGAAGGACCCATTCAGGTTGTGTTGACAAGAGACCTCCGTTGGTGAGTGGTAAGAGGTCTTACCAGTTGAAGGTAGTTTAAACCAAGTTGAGAAAATTGTAAAGAGGAATGGTGTGATTAAAAGAAACAAGACCGCAGTTGCGGTCTTGTTCAGGCGGAGAGGCAGGGATTCGAACCCTGGGTCGGTTTTACCCGACAACCACTTAGCAGGCGGTCCCAATCGTCCACTCTGGCACCTCCCCAAATTATTCGGCAGTTAAGCCAAGCGGAGGAAGTGGGATTCGAACCCACGATAGGTTGCCCTATACCTGTTTTCAAGACAGGCGCCTTAGGCCGCTCGGCCATCCCTCCGTAGAGGTGATATTCTAACACGAAAGAGGGATCGGTTCAAGCGAATTTCGAGTTTCGAATGGGAGGGAATTATTTAAAGAATCCTGATTTCATACGAAAAAAATCTCAGGATTACACCACCCATTCTAATGTTTTTTCCCCATTGATAAGAATCTTCTCTACAGACGCTCAGGATGACGGATCCAGGATTGGAAAACTAATTTTTTGGTGGGGTGGATTGGGTGCGGGTGGCGCTGTTGAAACGGAAGAGCAAGGTGCCAAAATGGATCAAGTCGGCGTGCTGAAGTGAAGTTCCGTGTGAGCCAACTGGTTTGAAGTTGACGTAGGTTCCCGACGTTGAGTTAAAGTCGGTCAAACGGATGCGACCATCCCCAAAGAAGTGGATCTCGGCGTGCAATGGTTCGATGGATGGGTTATCCAAAACCAAGTTTGCCAGGCTGGGGTCGCGCCCAATCAGAATGATCTCTTTTGTGAGCAGGCGGGGCTTTTCAGCGGAAGGGGTCTGGTCCGAGTCCAGCCTCGTGAGATTCCCAAAAGTTTTTTCCGGTAATGGCGATGAGAGCGGTGCTTTCTCGATAACTTTTTCGACCTTAAGCTCTTCCTCATCATTTTCTGAAGTTGTCTTTCGTTTCGGGAATGGCTTTCGGAATACCAGGAAGGCAATCACCCCTGCCAATACGAGCAACCCAAGCCAGAGCCATGGACGGGTAAACCAGGATCCATTGCGATTGCCCTCTGGTTTAAGCACATCAAGAGTGAGCGTCTGGACAGGTGTGCGTCCCTGGAGACCAAATTCGTCTTGCAGGCGCACTTCAAGCTTCAGTTCCGTCTCTTCCACGTAGTCTGCCAGGTCAAGTACAAAACTACCATAAGGTGGTTGCGCGTTGTTGGCAACTTGTTCCGCGTTAACAAACAAAGTTGAGTTGAGGATCGATCGCGGGTAGCCATCTGGGAATTCAATCAGCACTTCCAGTGGCAATTGCACAGGCTGAAAGCTGCCATCATTGTTGTAAAGAATTTCAAGTGATGTAGGAGGATTGATAAAACTCAATTGCGTTGGTTGAATATCAAGTGAAAGGGTTACAGGGGATGATTGTACAGTGGGGGATTGTTCCAGGTTTGCTCTGACCTGCAGGTCGTACTCCCCGCTGGAGCGGATTTTCGACTGGTAATGTGCTGTAAATGTGCGACCTTTGCCTTCCATGTAGTTGCGCGGGTCTGGCACGTTTTCCGTGCCAGTCAAAGGAGTAAGGGCGCCACCACTGCTTTGCAGACGGGTCTGCATTTCGGTTTCATAGGAAGAACCAACTACTCGTGGAGACATGACGATCCAAACCTGGGTTTCCACGCCCAATTGCCCGGCTCGCTCTATCAAGCTATAAAACTCCGGCAGCAGACGGAAATCCAGATAAGGGGTAATGTAGACCAAAACGGTATCCAGATTGAGACCGCTGTGCTCCAGGGCGGATACAGCAAGTTCAAGACTGCTGAGGGAAGCACTGACATCTTGCGGAATGGTTTCGAAATCATCAAAATTGGCTGCCCAGGCAGCGTATTCTTCTGTTTCGACAAGGCTGACTTCAGGGTTGCTGAAGAAGCTATAGCGATTGTTGCGCGCGTTTTCGGGTTCCGGACCGACTGTTTTGAGTGCGTCAATCATGGCGAGGTTATAAGGCTGGCTATTCTCTCCGCGGATGGTCAGGGAGGAGTCCGGGTTGATTGCGACGGCAAAATGCACTCCCTTGTAATGCTCCTCAAGCAAGGTAGGTGTTATGGTTTGACTATCCTCAATAATTTCGACATCAGCAATGTCGGTTGGGAGGGCTTCTGAGAGGTTGAGACCCTTATAGTCCAGAACAATCTCCGGGAAATTGCTGTTGTCAACCGATGTGATTTGGATGGCTGACAGTGTGTCTTGTGCTTTGATGGCATGGACGGGCAGCAAGAAAATGATGATAAACAGGATCGCCAGGAGATCTCCCCAGAATTCCCCTCGGATCGGCTGTTTCTTATACTTTTTACTCATCGTGGTATTCCACAGGTAAATCTTGCTTACCTGGCTGGGTCTGTAAATTAGAACAACGCATCTATTTTAGTACATTTTGCCAAATAAGATTAAATTAAACCCAGATCGCGAAAAGCTTTCCAAAGTCCGTCATCACTGACGGACTCGGCAACCAGGTCAGCCACAGCTTTTGCCTGAGGAATGGCGTTTCCCATAGCGACGCCAGTGCCAGCGAGCTGGATCATTTCGATGTCGTTGGAAGAGTCACCAAAACAGTAGGCATCGCTCATCGGCAAATTGAGATGCTTCATCAGGAACTCAACCGCAGTACCCTTGCTTGTGCCGCCTTGATATATATCGGCAAATTCGCGCTCATACCCAAAAATGCTCCATAATCCAATGACCAGTTCGGGTTTGAGGAATTCACGGATGACTTCCACATTCACTTTTTCACTCAAAACGACACTGATTTTATTCACATTTTCATGCCATCCAGGGTTATTGTAGGAGGTAGCAGGGAAGAGGCGGTTGGTTTTTGCTTCAGCTTGTTCTATGGTGACGCTTAGCAGACTGGCAAGCTCAGGGAGATAACTTGGGTGAGCATAAAGACTTTCCTGATCCTCTTCAAAGAAGCCGATCCCATGCTCTACTAGGTACTTGCGTACCTTTTTGACCAAAGACTGGGGAATAGGGCGATGAAAAAGGGCCTGACCTTCAGACTCGATGTAAATTCCATTACCGCCAACAAAACCGTTGAAGCCGAGTTCCCAAAGATAGTCATAGACCTGGCAGATGCTGCGACCGGTGTTGATATAGAGCTTGTGCCCATTCGCCTTGGCAAGGCTGATCGCCTCCAGGGCGGAATCCGGAGGAATAAGAGAATGGTCCATCAAGGTGCCATCCAGGTCGAGAAAAATTACTTTGTTAATAAGCATTGGTCACCAAAAAATTGCTAATTTATCCTAATCCTGCATTATAGTTTCTTTATTCGCCGATCGTCGCGAATTATACGCGAAGTAAATTCCACCGCCTGAAAAGAGCTGTGTTTATTACTTTAACCGAGAATGTCCGGAAGAATGGAAAAAGGCTAGCTTATCTTTCCAGGCGATTTTCAGTCTTCTGGATTGTAGACGTCGTGATATTCTATGGTGCGGTCCAACACTTTGACGGCATACGAGCAGGTTGCATTCAATTTAACACCTGCTTCCCGGGCAGCTTCAACAACCAACCGAACAAGGGTTCGGGCAATGTCACCCCCGCGATATTCAGGGCGCACACCAGTGTGGGTGATGGTCCAGACATTGTTATTTCCTCTGTAGTTGATTTCGCCTGTAATCTCGCCTTCCTCGTTTTTAGCCAGAATTTCTTTTCGGGAGGGGTCGTGTGTGTAATTAATTGTGTATTCGTTCATGTTTTCCTTAAATCAATGTTTTCACCAATTATCCCATACAGAACTTCGTAAATATCGTTCGTAGAAGAATTGGATGACTTATGAGGGCAGCTTGCCACACTCCCTCACGAGAAATTTAATTGATAAAAAAGGGAGCCACCGGCTCCCTTTTTGTAATAGTTGTATGGTTATTTTGCTTTGCCCTGGTTGGCGACGGCTTGCATTTTTGCCTGGATTGCGTCCTGATCGCCGAGGTAATACTTGTCAAGCACGTTAAAGTTTTCGTCAAATTCGTATACCAACGGTACGCCGGTAGGAATGTTGACACCGATGATCTCTTCTTCGGTCAATTTATCAAAACTTTTCACCATCGCTCGCAGGGAATTGCCGTGGGCAACAACCATCACGCGTTTGCCTGACAGCATGTCCGGTTTGATAACCTCTTCGAAGTAGGGCATGGTGCGTTCGACTGTTATTGCCAGGCTTTCGGTGAGGGGCAGGACGGATTTATCTTCAGTCTCGCGGTATTGCGCCTGGACACGGGGGCTGCGTTCGTCATCTTCGTCTAACTCGGGGGGTGGAGTGGCATAAGAGCGTCGCCAGATGAGCACCTGCTCATCGCCGTACTTGGCAGCGGTTTCAGCCTTATTCAAACCCTGCAAAGCACCGTAATGACGTTCGTTCAACTTCCACGATTTCACAACAGGCAGCCAGGAGCGGTCCATTTGGTCAAGGACAATGTCCAGCGTGTGGATGGCGCGTTTGAGGTAGGATGTGTAACAAATATCGAAATCAAAGCCATCTTCTTTGAGCAGCTGACCACCAGTAGCGGCTTCTTCACGCCCTTTTTCGGTCAATTCCACATCGGTCCAGCCGGTAAAAAGGTTAAGTTTATTCCATTCACTTTCGCCATGTCTAATTAAAACAAGTTTCATTTTTTTACTCCCAATCTCCAAATTTGATTAATAATAACTCATTCAGGCTCGGATTGTGAACAAAAATATTCAATATCTCAATCCGAAAATGCTTCAGCAATTTTTTTATACTCTCCTCATGGCTTCCTGTCTTTTCTCTTGGGGCATCTTTTCGATAGCGTAGCGCAAGGCTGTTCTTGGCATTTCCGCTCTTTTAGAGAGGACATACTGAAAAACCTCGTCTTCGTAAGCTTCAGCGAGAGATTTTAACATCCAACCATAGCCCTTCTGTACCATATCATCAGGGTCTAATAACAGTCTATCGGCAATCTCAAAGATTTCCTTTTTGAAGAGACCTTTTCTCGCCGGTATGATCAGGGAGACAGCGGAAGCTCGTTTGACCCAACGATTTTTTGAGTCCGTCCAGCCTTTGACCTTTTCGATATATTGTGGGTAAAGCTCCAGGAAGGCACCAATCGTGTGGTTGCAGAGCGTATCGCAAGAAGCCCAATTGCTGACATATTCGTTTACCCATTTTTCGAACCGGAAAAAATCGTCTTCAGCATATCTTTTCCAGAGCAAATTAGACCAGTTGCAGGCAATGAACGATTCTTCAAGCATGCCCGATTGCCAAAGTTCTTCACATAAGTCGAAAATTTCCTCTTTGGATAATTTTTCTATGGTTTTGAAGGCTTGCTTGCTGATTTGTCCTACCACCGCGGACTTTACACCATAAGGTCTGATCTCTTCTTTGAAAAACCTCTTGCTGCTCTCTTTGGTCTTTTCGTCAACATTCTGGAAAAGCTGCTCTCTTACGGTATCTATGATCGCTGTCATTTGTCTATCCTTCCATCAACCTGTT
>CAZDPK010000027.1:0-21954 GCA_964507335.1 uncultured Anaerolineaceae bacterium
AAGGGCTCCGCCGCACCGGTCCCGCCCGAATGCGAAATTAAGGATAACGGATAGAGAGGTGGCTGTCAACTGGTTTGATCGAAGTACTGAGTAGCCTCTTGAACCAACTGGTTCAGGTGAGAGAGGTTGTTTGTGAGAGATGGAGGGGTGTCTTCAAGATCGTTGATCGCTTGAGATAAATTCTCCTGGTGCAATTTGAGCGATTCAAAGCCCATCAGCGGTTTGGACTGCTTGCGCAACGTTGTGGACAGGCTATTCCAAATGATCTGCACAGTGACAGCGAGAGGAGGAGCTAAAATAAGCCAACGCAGGCCCATGGTTTCGCCAATGATCAAAAGTAATAGCAAACGCAGAATCGGCGCATCCCATTTCTCCTGGTACAGTTTGGGCCAGACGAAGATGCCAAGCAGGGTAAGAACAAGCAGCACAAACCCTAACAGCCAGGGGTAGAAGAGAATGCTGGAGAGAAGGCCGATCGCCAGGGTAAATAGCAAGGCTAAGACAACGCCGATGATTGGCAACAGGTTGGCAATTGCTACTACTAAACCCAGCAAAACAGGATAAGGAGAACGAAGATAAAAGACGCTGATTGAGATGAGCGCCCAGGTCAAAAAAAACTTGATCAACAGGAAGCGACCATAATCTCCCAAGCTGGCATCGATCTGGCGCCAGATTGTCCGAGCTTTTTGGCGGCGTTCGACCGAAAGCAAGGAAAGCCAGAGGCGTTCAAAACGATCTTGGGAACCAGTCCAATAAAGGCTGAGAAAAATGATGACTACTAATCCGCTCACGATTGTCACCAGGTTTGTAGAAATATTCTGAAGCGCAGGCATCAGGATTTTGCCGCCATCATTCGTGGCGATTTCGAAAAGTTCACCAGGTGGAGGGAGCAGCTCAAGCAGTGTGCGCGCAAAACCAAGGCGTTCCAGCCAGACAGGCAAGAACCAGCGCTTGAGATTTGAGATGGTGTTAACCATCAGGTTGACTTCGTAGGATAGACGTGTGAAACTAAAATAAAGAAGGTAACCTATTCCAACAACTACGAGCAAGATGCTGGCAACGGAGAGAAAAACTTGAATACGGGTTTTCCCTTTGAGGTAATCGGCGAGGGGTCGGATGATGGCGCCCAGGATCAGCGAGAGCAGGAAGTAAATGACAACTTCGTTCACCTGCCAGAGGATAAAAACAGTCAATGCAATCACAGAAAAAGCAGCGGCATAAGTGAGGGCGCGTTTATTGACCATTCTTTTCCTCCGCTTTTTTGGCTAATAGGAGGTCAAGGTCGCGCGCAACCATTTCCATTTCTTCCATTGCTGTGTCTATCCTGGTCCTGTTA
Organism: uncultured Anaerolineaceae bacterium; assembly: GCA_964507335.1. GTDB lineage: Bacteria > Chloroflexota > Anaerolineae > Anaerolineales > Anaerolineaceae > Mesolinea. The sequence goes on from CAZDPK010000027.1 coordinate 1,337, forward strand.
TTAGTGTCCCCGGGTTGAGCCTGGCGTGCCTGATTTCTGATGCCATTGAGGAATTCCTGGGTTTCGTAGCGAAGCAAATTCAGTTTATCGCGGCCAGCATTCAGACCTTCTGTTTCGAGTTCTCTTTGCATCAAGGTGCGATCGAAAATCAGTTGAATCACAGCAGCCAGAGGAATTGCCATCAGGGCTCCCCCAATGCCATAAAGTGAAGTAAAGGCACTGATGGAAAGGATGGAAATGAAGGGGTTCACGCCTACCACCTTGTTCATAATGCGAGGAACCAGCAGGTTGTTCTCAATTTGTTGAATTAGCAACGCTGAGATAACTACCCAAATGACCGTTGTAGGCGACATAGACAGGGCTACCAGCACTGCCGGTATAGCGCCAAGGATGGGTCCGACCATTGGTACGGCTTCAAAAAGACCTGCAATCAAGGCGAGCAGAAACGCGTTTGGCAGACGCAAGACGAGGAAAACCACCAGGGACAGTAGGGCAATAGAAAGACTGAGCACACCCTGACCTACAAGATATCGAGTGAGTTTCAATTCAATTTCCTGCAAGATAGCCAAAATATTTTGGCGTTTGTCCTGTTTGACAAAAAAGAGACTGGAGACAATGATCTGGGATCCAGAAACCATCCAATGGTAGGAAAGCAATAAGAGAACGAAGGCAACAAAAATGTTGTTCAATCCAGTCCCAAGAAAACGCATGGCAGTGTTCAGCGTGGTTATGGCATCCTGGCTGGCACCTGGAAGCTGTTCTCCAAGGCTCAGGCTAACCGGCAAGGATTCGCTAAGCCGGGCTACCAGTTCGTTATTGCTACCGGCAATCCAATCCCGTAGTATGGTGTAGTAGTGAGGAATAGCAGAAAACAAGGTTTGGTATTGACTGGTTAGCAGGGGCAGCAATAAGAACATAAAACCAATAATTAACATCAGTAAGCCCACCAGCATGATCCCGCTGACAAGATTTTTGTGGATACCACGGTTGATGAACCATTGATAAATTGGCCGCGCCATTGTGCCAAAAATGATGGCTACAAAAAGGGCAAAGAGGATGTGATGGAAGCGATATATGCCATAAAAGCCTGCCAGAACCAACAGGAAGAGCAGCACTGCATTGAGTGTTTCTTTGAATCCTGATTGTGAATCAAGCTGCTTCATTTATCCTCCTGTAACACTACTCGAATTGTACATAAAGAACTAGCAATTCACAGACCGGAGGTTATATTTTGGTTAATTTGGTACAAATTTTGGTCACATATTTGGGAGTAACCGCATCCCCGGCAGCGAGCTGGCTGGTTGTGGGAGCGCTGTGCGGATTGGGTTCGCTCGACCATGCGCATTTCCTGGATTACAGTAAGTAATTGAGATTCCAATTCAGCTGTATATGGAATGGTGAAGGATTTGTTTTGATAGCGGATGATGCCATAAGGCGGTCGCTGACTGAAGTGGCGTTCTATAAGATAGCAATAGGCAGACAGTTGGACTATGTGCGAATCCCAAGGATGGGTGGGTGCGTTTCCGCTCTTGAACTCAAGAGGTATCACACAGCCCCTCTCGTCCTTGACGATGTAATCGGGTTTACCCACTAATTCAAGTTCAGGAGCGTAAAGGGGTTTAGGTAAGGTTTGCCAATAGGAACTGTCGCTGTAGAGCAAATCACCTCCTGGCAATCCAGAGCTTTTGCGCTGACGTCTACTGAGCAGCCAAAGCAACGACCCCACAACCAGTAAAAGGATTGCCCAATAGGAGGGTCTCACGAAAGCATGCTCCAAATCAACAGGATCATTCCGGCGAGTAATAGCGCCAGACCCAACCATTGGAACAGCTGGGAATGCTTCACATTGCGGGCGTGAGAACGATGGACCTGGCTGCCCAGGTCCATCTCAGATTGATTTTCAGAATTTTCGCCTTGGCGGGCGTACCACCAGGAGCGCTGACAGTACAGGAATGCTCCCAGTTCAGAGGCACTGATCTTGCGCATCAGGTGTTCTGGTCTGTTAGCTGCCCGGAGAGCTGTTCCAGTTTATGAGCCAGTTGGTCTTCACGGTAAGCGACTGTGATATCGGCGCGCGTGCGCTCGATGATTCCGCGAGCCAGGTCGGTTCGGCGGCGCAGACCTTCGGTGATTGCATCCGGATAGTCCATGGTGACCAACTGAGTATAGACTTCGTCCATCAGGTCCAACAGACGTTCTACTTCGCTGTTGTAGCCAGGACGCAACAGGTCAAGGCAACGCCGGCGGAGTTCACCAAGGGTTTCAGTAAGACCGTTCAGGTAAGCCGGGTTTTCGGCGTGCAGGTCCTCCGGGGTGGGCAAGGGAAGTCCGAGCACCATGGCGACGGTCAGCTCAGCTTCGCAATACTCTTTGACCGCATCCTGCGTATATCCGGCAAAGTAAAGATCAGGGTGTGAATCCTTCAGGCTCAAGCGTAATTGATCGACCAGCTCACGCCCCTGGCTTAGTTCCTGGCGGGCTTCCGCTTCTTCGCTGCGGTGAATGGCGCGGATTGCCAGCGAGGCATGTTTGATACATTGGCGCGCATTTCGCAATGCCTCGTCTCTCAACGCGGTTTTATTCTCAAAATCGGTGCGGATATCTTCGCAGATTTTATCTAATGCTTGCATTACTTTTCGCCTTCCGGGTTATCGGGATTGTTTCCGCCACGAAAAAGTTCATCTGCCAGTGTGGATCCATGGGGGACTTTGATTTCTCCAAAATTGTCTTCGTAGCGCTTGATGTTCTCATTTAAGGCACGCTGCAACATTTTCATAGCCAATGGCGAAAGAATCAGCCGAGTGTTCACTTTGGGATTGGTAACACCGGGCAGCATGGTCACGAAATCCATCAGGAATTCCGGAGCTGTGTGACTGATATAAGCCACATTCACATAGCGGGCTTCCAGATCCTCTGGGATCTGGACCTGGATTCGTTTGATATCGGCCATGGCTCCCTCCTTAGAAGGGAATATCCTCGTCATCATCCATTGGACCGAAATTCTGACCGCTCTCCTCACCCTTGGGAGTCAGGAAACGCACGGTTTCGGCGGTGATTTCGTAACTGGCACCCCAGGTACCATCTTTTCGTTGGAAAACTGTGGGATTACCATTGGCGTCCGGGCGCAGGCGACCTTCAACCAGTACTTTTGAGCCCTTGTGCAGGTATTGATTGCAGGTTTCAGCCTGCTTGTTCCAAACGGTGACGCGGAACCAGGTGGTTTCGTCTTTTTCGCCGTAGCGGCGACTGGTTGCGACGCTGAAACTGGTGACGGGGTTACCCTCGGGAGTGTAACGCATTTCGGGATCGCGCCCCAGGTTGCCGATGATTATTATTTTCTGATACATGGAGTTTCCTTTCGAGTGTTGTTAAGTGTGAGTTAAGTGATTTTGTATGAATTGCTTCATTAATTTTACATCATTATCAAGATAATTAATTAAACGGTGTATGAATGTTGCTGATCGACCTCAATTACTGGCGTATGACATTTCAACGAATCTTGACGCTTTTGCTAAAGATACGATATACTTCACCTTCGCCGGGGTGTAGCGCAGTCGGCTAGCGCGCTGCGTTTGGGACGCAGAGGTCGACGGTTCGAGTCCGCCCACCCCGACCTTTTTTATCAAAGGCTTAGCAAAGCGACCGACGTGTGAGTACCCCTTTTCTCTCCCTCATCCTGCCCGCCCATAACGAAGCTAAACGCCTGCCCCAATCCCTAAAACAAGTTCAAGAATTCGTCAGCCAGCAAGCCTACGAATGCGAGGTACTGGTGATAGAAAACGCCAGTACGGATGATACTGCCAGGATAGTCGAAAACTATCTGGAAAAGTTCCCACAATTGAAGATGATCAGGCTGGAGCAAGGTGGCAAAGGCAATGCCATACGGGCTGGCATGCTGGCTGCAAAGGGAGAGTACCGCTTCATGGCAGACGTTGATTTTTCGATGCCGGTTGCGGAGATAAGTAAATTTTTGCCGCTGAACTTGAGTCAACCCCAGGTTGCCATCGCTTCGCGTGAGCAGCAAGGCGCAAAACGAATTGGCGAACCTTTCTACCGCCACCTGATTGGACGTATTTTCAACTTCCTGGTGCGATCTCTGGTATTGCCTGGTTTGCAGGATACCCAATGCGGTTTTAAGTGTTTTAGCGCAGAGGCTGCGGAAGAGATCTTCCCAAAACAAACCCTGGACGGCTGGAGCTTTGATGTGGAACTGCTCACCATTGCCCGCGATTTGGGCTATGAGGTAGTTGAGGTGCCCATCACCTGGACTTTCCAGCCCGGTTCGCGCATGAACATTTTAAGCGACAGTTGGAAGATGTTCAAAGACCTTCTACTGATTCGCTCAAACAAGCGCAAAGGCATGTATCGTGGTAAAGCGCTTTGACCCCGAGCTGATTCCACCGTACCCTACTCTTGATTTTGAAAAAAAACAATGGCAGCACGGCTGCCAAACCGTTGCCGGACTGGACGAAGCCGGCAGAGGCGCGCTGGCAGGCCCGCTTTATGCGGCTGTGGTAGTTTTACCTGCTGATGATATGGATCTGGAGAAAAATCTGTTCGGCGTGCGGGATTCAAAGCAAATGACAGCCTTCGAACGCGAACAGATGGCACCGATCATCAAGTCCGTTGCGCTTGATTTTGCGGTGGCTTGGGTGGAAGCGATAGAGATTGACAACTTGGGCATGGCGAAAGCGGGCAGGCTGGTTTTCCAACGGGCGATCAATGGGTTAAGGCAACCCCCAGCATACCTGCTTATTGATTACTTCAACCTGCCCGAAGTTAAGATTCCGCAAACCAGCCTGGTCAAAGGCGACCAGCGCAGTATGTCCATCGCTTGTGCCTCGGTCTTAGCCAAACAAGCTCGCGACCAATATATGCTTGAAGTTTCGGTGGAGCATCCCGGTTATCACTTTGCTCAAAACAAGGGCTATGGCAGCCCGGAGCATTTACAGGCAATCGAGGAACTGGGTCTGTGCCCACTGCACCGGCATAGTTTTTGTGATCATTTATTGCAAGGAAGATTGTTTGATTGAGGGCGGAAAAGCACGTCCATCGTTTGGTTTCATTCGTATTGACAACAATAGCGGTGAAATCGGGTGGGCGAGATATCTGTTCTGACTGAAATTTCGGACCCAGCTCACTCCGCCCTACGAGAAGGCCTCCATGAACCTGCAGGAGGCGTGATAAAATTGATACATCACGAAAAGGAGCCATAATGACCCCACACATCGAACCAAACTTCAGCAAAGAGGAACAAATCGCCGGGCTAATTGATCAGATCAGTGCTTACATTGAGCAATTTCATCATGGTTCGGTCGAATTGGTTGAAATCGAGGGGGATGTTATCAAGGTGCGCCTGGGTGGCGCTTGCGCCGAGTGCGAACTTTCCACGCAAACATTGCAAGGCTGGGTTGCGGGCACAATTCGACAGTTTTTCCCTGATGCAGTAGTTGTTGCTGTTGAGTAAGTTTTCTTAGCCTAACTCCCTGTAAGTGGGGGCGGAGGGGGTTTGGATTTCTTTTTGCACTGTTTCGTAGAGTGTTTCTCCACGCAGGTCTTCAATTGTATAGCAGACCGCATCCATATCTTCTGCCAGGCGCTGAGCCAGACCACTGTCGAAAATTTTCTGCTCCATGTTGATCACCACGCTGTGGATCTTTTCGGTGGCAAAAAGTTTTGCCAATTCTGACATTTCTTCGGCAACCACCCGTCCAGGGGTCAAGGGAACATTACCGGCACCGTCGGTCAGGACGATAAGCAGGGGCTGTACATCCGGATGTAAAATTTTCTCGCGCTGCAGGACTTCAAATGCCATCTGCAGTCCTGCTGAAAGGGGTGTTTTACCTCCCACGGGGATATTGGTCAGCGCACGCTGAGCTAAGAGAACAGAATTGGTGGGAGCAAGCACCAGCGTGGCGCGATCCTTCTGGAATACCACCAAACCAACCCGGTCGCGACGCTGGTAGGCATCGGTCAGGAGCGAAAGAATGGCAGACTTAGTGGCTTTCATGCGTTCTGCCACTGCCATCGACCAAGAGCCGTCCACCAAAAACAAGATCAGGTTGGCGGTCTTGCGGACACGCACTTTTTTCTGAAAATCCTCCCTGCGTACCGCAAAGGCGACCTGGTGAATTTCCTTCAAATCTTTGCGTTGACGCTGATAGGGGGCCGCAGCACGCAGCGTAGCATCCAAGGCAACATCGGTGCTATCTCGAGGAGAAGGGCGAGCCTGGATGTAACGCCCTCGTTTGGTTTTTGATTTGGTTTGGGAACGCCGTCCACCCTGCTTGCGCACCATTTCATCCAGGGGGGTATCGAGCTGGCGTGGTTCAAAGGTTTCACCGGGTTTGATGATTTTGCCGCCCTCCCACCATTGGGTGTTGAGCTGTACAAAGACATCCTGTCCGGATTCACCGACAATTGGGATTTCTGGATCAAAACCAGAATCACCTTCTTCTGGCTGCGGTTCAGTTAGAGAATCGCTTTTTTTTTAGTGTCGTCGTCCGGCTGTTCCTGTTCGGTCGGCTCTTCTTCGGCAGGAGTGAGGGTGGTTTGCATTTTCAGGTCAGAAATCTTGGAATTGAGGAGTTCAGCTCCGGCTTCGCTTTTACGGAAAGGACCCGCCTTGACACGATGCGGCAGCGCCAGTTCGGCTGCCAGGGCGATATCTCGGGGGGTGATGCGCGTGCGACCTTCAAAAGCAGCCTGGGCGCGTGCAGCTTTCAGGATTACCAGATCCGAGCGGTGACCGTCTACTTCCATCGAGGAGGTCAGGTCAGCGATGATCAGCAGGTCGCGCTGTGTGTAAGTGACGTCTTCAACCAATTGGCGGGCTTGCTCGATCTGACGCGAAAGTTCCAATTCCTGAGGCAAAAAATGCTTCCGGAACGCATCCGGATCACCTTCAAAAGCAATATTGCGGCGCATGATCTCGACCCGCTGGGCTTTGTCAAGAATTCCGCGAATTTCTACTGAGAACGCAAAGCGATCCAGCAGTTGTGGACGAAGGTCACCCTCTTCTGGGTTCATGGTGCCCACCAGGATAAAACGGGCTGGGTGGCTGAAGGAAATGCCTTCACGTTCGACTACATTGACACCCATGGCAGCAGAGTCGAGCAGGATATCGACCACGTGGTCGTCCAGCAGGTTGACTTCATCAATGTAAAGTAAGCCGCGGTTGGCAGCGGCGAGAACGCCTGGTTCGAAATGACGCTCGCCTTTTTGGATAGCGCGTTCGATATCGAGCGTGCCAACAACGCGGTCTTCGGTAGCAGAGACGGGTAAGTTCACAAAAGGAGTGGCGTGATGAGTGTGAGGAAGGGGGTCTTCACCGTTAACAAAACGCTCCTGGCATTCAGTGCACCAGGTGGTGGGCTTGAGGGGGTCACAGTTGAAGCGGCAATCATCCACTACTTCGATGGGAGGCAGCAAAGCCGCCAGCCCGCGCGCGGCAGTCGACTTGGCGGTACCGCGTTCACCGCGGATGAGAACTCCGCCGATGCGAGGGTCAACCGCGTTCAGGACCAGGGCGCGAGCCATGCGCTCCTGCCCGACAAGTGCGGTGAAGGGAAAGATTACTTTCTGGTTCATCTGGCATTCCTTTGCGAAGAAGATTATAGCACGTTGAGGGTTAGATGAGGGCTAGCTGCCCTGCTTGTGCTGTTTGAGGACTGTTTGTGCCAAAAGAGAGAGCCGTTAACACCGGCTCTCTCTTTGATTTCTTCTAAGCTTAGAGGGTTGGTTCTGCTGTGAGGGTGACTTCGTATCGTTCGACGTGTTCAATAAAGGCGTCCACAACAGTTTGGAGAAATTCCAACGTGCCTTCATTATTAATCTTGCCATGTTCGTCGATAAGCTTGTTAGTGTGGGCTATGTAAGCCTCGGGCTGCTGCAGCGTGGGCATGTTCAAAAAGGTCAATACCTGGCGGAGGTGGTGATTTGCACCAAAACCGGAGAGATTGCCTGGTGACTGGCTAACCACCAAGGCAGGTTTGCCATTCCAGACGGATTGACCATAAGGGCGGGAGCCGATATCTAAAGCGTTTTTGAGGGCAGCAGGATATGAGCGGTTGTGTTCTGGAGTGAAAAAAATGACGGCGATAGCATCTCTTACCTGATCGCGGAAGCGCTTGTATTGTTCTGGTGTATCTCCAGCGTCATAATCCTGGCTGTAGAGAGGCAAGTCGTCGATTCTAATAAATTCAGGTTTGTATCCTTCGGGCAGGAGACTGGCCATATTGTTTGCCAAACTTTGGCTTAAAGATTCCTTGCGAATGGAGCCAACGACTATTGCGATTTTTTTATTCATAATATTCCTCTTATTGTTGTAAAGTATTATTTTTAATATAAATATCCTTCATTTTTGATCGAAGAGCAACCGCTTGTCAAAGCTTCTCTGTTAAGAAATTGTTAGAAATGTCAGAATGTGAAGAAAGGACCTTGACAGAAGATATTTTAGCAACGAACCGCGTATTGCCTCTTCTAAATGATCGGCAACAGGATTGCATCGCATCGCTCGCGATGCTTTTACGACTAAGTATGGAAAGTGCTTTGCTTGTCTTGAGATGAAAAAAACAGAGAAGGCTTGTGCAGACGAAATTTTACAGTATCTTACTGGTCTTCCCTATGGAAGCGATCTTTCAAGCGCTTGAGAGCAGAGGAAACCTGGTCAGAAAGACTCTGTGCTTTATTCTCAACCGAATCGGCATCGGGGTTCTGGGTGTCCTGCAATTTCTGGGCTTCCTGCTCCTCGCGAACTTTTTTGCGCAATCGGTTTTCCTGGAGAGGACGGTGCGTTCCGTCACAGAGTGGCTTGATACGCGAATAACCACAAGCACAAAGGGTGACGCGGTTTCGGGGCGTAAATGCTTCGCCATCAGCTCGCTCGATTGGGATGTAGCCCATCACCCACAGTGGTCCGCGAATCTCACCATACTGAGTGCACTCGTAGGTGTCAGCGATTTGCATAGGAAGCTCAGGCTCAATATCGGGACCGTCTTTTTCTAATTTGTAGGTCAAAGACCCGGAAGGGCAGTCCTCAACCATCTTGATTGTGCGGGTTTTGTTTGCAGGATCGTCTGATTCATAGGTCAGTTCGACGAAGTCGGTGTTCTTAAGTACACAAAAACCGGAATTCATGCATAGGCGGGCGTGTTTGGTAACTGTGAAACCATCCGGACCATAATAATTAAAGTCGCGTCCGAAGGGTCCATCGGTAACGGCAAATTCATCACCCATGAATCCTGAATCGACATGAGAGTTATCGCAAAATGGCATGGTTTTGCTCTTGCCACAGCGGCAGAGCAGGTAGGAGCTTTCGCTGTGTTCCAGTTCGCCCCCATCAACCCAATCCAGCGGTTCACCATAGGCAGAGCAGTGTTGGGATTTTTTTACAAGGGGAATATTGCCAATGACGCGGTAAGGTCCGTCTTTGATGATTTTGATTTTGAAGGATGCATCTGGATCTGTCATGATATTCGCCGTAGGTTGATTTTGATTATAACAAAGATAGTCGGATGAAGAGAAACCGAATCAAGAAAAGATAGCTTTCAAAGCCAGACCAACCACACAGAAAGGAGCACTCTATCCGCTTGGCTGCCCGGGCAGGGCTGCGTTCCCTATGAAAAATAGTTACACTGAAAGAATTTGCGTTGCAGCAGCAGAGGCTGTGGCAGCCAGCGACTGGGTCATGCCGTAACGGGCATGTGGAATCTGGTTGGCACCTGCTTCTCCACGCAACTGCAGGCAAGCTTCCACAACCTGGTACACCCCGGACGCCCCCAGCGGGAAGCCCCGCGCCTTGTGCCCACCCATAGTCGCTACTGGTAGCGACCCCTCAAGCGTGAGCGAGCCATCGCTAGCGAGCTTCCAGCCCTCTCCTCGGCGGGCAAAACCAGCTGATTCAAGGGATAACAAGGCATGCAGGGTGGTGTTATCCGAATATTCAAAGAAATCCAAATCAGAGAGTGTCACTCCGCTTTTCAACAAAGCGTGCTGGACCGAGACGGCAGCAGCTTCAAAAAAGAGCGGGTCAGGACGGTCATGCAATGCCAGGCGGTCGGTAGTAAGGGCGGAGCCAAGCAGACGAACAGGCGCATGAGTTGGATTTTGCGCCAGGAATTCCTGGCGGGTCAGGATGAGTGCCGCTGCGCCATCGGCGTTGGGGGCGATATCGAACTGATTGAAACTGCCGGTGTCTTCACGGGCATTGCGATAGGCATTCAAATCGATCGCCCGGCGGAACATGGCATTCGGGTTATTGACAGCATTGTTATGCGCGATGATCGGGAATTGTCCCAACGCTTCACGCGGAAACCGGTTTTCATACAAGTAACGTTCCAGCAAGAGGGAGGCCTGCCCGACCAGGGTGAGACCTTCGGAGGCTTCAAAGTCGGAATCCAGACCAGTGGAGAGCAAGCGGTTTTCAATACCAGAGCCGACCACATCGGTCACTTTTTCTACACCTACCACAGCAGCAACATCGACCATACCAGAACGAATAGCGTTATACGCGAGATAGATGGCTGCGCCGCCAGAGGCCTCAGCAGCTTCAGCGGTGAAGCCTTCAGCCTTGCCAGCCAGACCGGCATATTCGGCTACTAATGCTCCCAGGTTAGCCTGGCGAGAAGCGTTGGCAGCCAGCATATTACCGACAAAGATAGCCTGGGGCTGTAAACCCCCGGCGTCTTCACGGGCAGATTTGAGCGCACGATTTGCCAAACTGCGTAAAGACACATCCCAAAGCTCACCGACTTCTGTCTGACCGATACCGACAATGAAAACATCGTTGGTGGTCTGCATGTTAGCGGGTCACGATCTCGCCGCGGAAGCGTAAGTAGGTGGCGTAGTCGATTTCGGTACGGCGGGCGATATAATCCTGCGTGGAAAGGGCATTTCCACGTCTTTTTGTCAATTCACGGCGCACTTTAATAATGAAAGAATCGGAACCGGCGCCAGAACCATAGGAAGTCATCAAAATTAGATCGCCAGCCTTTGCGACATCCAGAATACCAGTCAATCCAATAATGGCGGCACCGGAGTAGGTGTTACCGATGACGGGGGCAAGCAGACCGGGAGCGATCTGTTCGGGCGTGAAGCCCAACATTTTGCCAGCACGCTGAGGAAACTTGGTATTGGGTTGATGGAAGACGGCATAAGCAAAATCAGTTGGCTTCAAACCGGTCTCAGCCAGGATAGTGCGGGCTGAACTTAAAACATGATCAAAATATGCAGGGTCACCCGTGAAGCGCTGACCGTGTTCCGGATAGACCTGGTTTTCACGCCGCCAAAAATCAGGTGTATCGGAGACGTAGCTATAGGCGGCTTCGATGGAAGCCAGCGAACCTTTTTGGGGACCGATAACATAGGCAGCGCCGCCACTGGCAGCTGTATACTCCAGGGCATCACCGGGTTTGCCCTGAGCGGTGTCCATGCCAATGGCGAGGGCGTAATCACCCATGCCAGAGCCGACCAGACCCATCGCTGCGACCATGGCTTCGGTGCCAGCTTTGCAGGCAAATTCCCAGTCACCAGCCTGGATGTCGTTGGAAGCACCAATGGCTTCGGCGACAACGGTGCCGCTGGGTTTGACGGCATAAGGATGTGACTCTGAGCCGACCCAAACAGCTCGCAGTTGATCGGCGTTGATTTCGGAGCGTTTGAGAGCGTTACGGGCGGCTTCGATGGACATGGTGATGACATCTTCATCCAAGCCGGCTACAGCTTTTTCCTTGACAGGGTAGCCGCCGGTATTGCCCCAGATGCGTCCGATTTCTTTGGCGGGCAAGCGGTAACGAGGCACATAAGCGCCATAACCCTGGATGCCAACCTTGATTTTTGGCACCAGGAGTTTGCTTTTTTCTGGTTTTGGGATATGTTGGTTTTCAGTCATTTTCACTTCCAATTAACTGCGCTACGATTTCCAGCGCTCGATCAAGTTTTATGTTCTTTTCGGCTACCAGTTGAGCGGCAACTGAATCTGCCTGCTCTGGTTTGGCACCGGCAGCCAGGGCAACCTGGCGGGCATGTAAACTCATGTGACCTTTTTGAATGCCTTCAGTCGCCAAAGCACGCAGCGCAGCCAGGTTTTGAGCCAAACCTACTGCTGCAACGATTCCACCTAATTCTGCTACCGATTTTACCCCCATCAATTTGAGGTTTGCTTTGGCTGTAGGATGCACTTTGGTAGCCCCGCCGACGATTCCAAGCGCCATCGGCAGCTCAATGAAGCCCAGCAGGTCGCCGTTTTCTGCTTTTGACCAGTGGGTGAGACTGCGATATTGCCCTGAGCGGGCTGCATAAGCATGAGCACCGGCTTCGACCGCCCGCCAGTCATTGGCAGTAGCCAAAACGACGGCATCGATACCATTCATAACACCCTTGTTGTGGGTGGCAGCGCGGTAGGGGTCCGCTTCTGCAAATGCCCAGGCTTCGATAATGCCATCGCGCACCTTTTCGCCGCTGAAGTCCTCAAACGCCAGGTCCTGGCAGGCAATGCGGGCGCGTGCCCAGGCGAGACGTCGGTCTGAAAGGTTGGAAAGAATGCGTAGATGCACGCGTCCGCCGGTTAGCTCCTCAATTTTTGGCGCGAGGAATTCGAGCATCGAATTGATGATGTTGGCGCCCATGGCATCCTGCACATCTACGATGAGGTGTATTACCAGCATCGGACCAACCTCAGTTTCGGGCAGAATATGTGTTTGCAGGTCGCGCGGACCGCCACCATGTTTCTGAAGGCCGGGATGAAATTTAGTCACGGACTGAAGCAATTCGTCTTTGTAGGCAAGCACGCTTTCGGCGGCAGCCTGGGGGTCTGGCAGGTCTAGCACCTGCAGCTGACCAATCATCTCCTGGGAGGTCATGCCGGCTTCGAACCCGCCACTGGCTTTGGCAAGTTTTGCCATGAAAGAGACACCAGCAATAACAGACGGTTCCTCAATGACCATAGGAACCAGCACTTCGCGCCCGTTGACGACAAAATTTTGGGCGATACCCAGAGGCAGGCTGTAAAGACCAACCACGTTTTCAACCATGGCATTGGCGGTTTCCTGATCCAGCCCACCTTCTTTTTGATAGGCGAGAAGATCTTCCCTGGTTAGGTCAGAACTTGCGGCGAGAGTTTCCAGCCGCTCAGAAAGACTTTGTTCATAAAACTTTATGGTCATTTTGTTTCCAAAGACAATTTGTAAGCGTATTTATAGCAAGTAAGTGCTCTAAAAAACTCTCAAATAATGATTTGCAGAAGCTTAGTGTATAGAGAAGTGCTGCTTCTGGTTATACTACCACGTGTAGAAAAGTTGAGGAAAAAATGATAGAGAGTACTAAGCAGGTTTACGATATGATCGTCATTGGCGGAGGTCCGGCAGGGGCAACCGCAGCTATGTATGCAGCAAGGGCAAGTCTGAAAGTAGGCGTTTTGGACAAGGGACTGACCACCGGTGCCTTGGGTACCACCAGCAAGATTGCCAATTTTCCTGGAATTGATGGGGAGATAGTTGGTGCAGAGCTTCTGCAAATCATGCGCAAGCAAGCGCTCGAGTTTGGAGCTGAGTTCATCAATGACAAGGCGATCGGAACTGACCTTAGCGGAGGCACCAGGGCGGTCTTTGGCAACATGGGCGTTTATGAAGCACGCTCGATCATTATTGCTACCGGCTCAATGGGGCGCAGCAACCTGATCAAAGGAGAAGCGGAATTACTGGGCAGAGGCGTTTCGTATTGTGCAGTGTGCGACGCCGCTTTCTTTAAAGATAAGGACGTCGCTGTGATTGGCAAGAGCGATGAGGCGGTCGATGAAGCTCTGTACCTGGCGCGTTTTGCAAGAGCTGTGCACTTTTTTGCCCCCAGCAAGGAGATCAACGTAAACAACGACGAGCTGGATTCGTTGAAAAGGGCTGAGAATGTAGTTTTTCACCTGGGCAGCGTTGTCAAAGAAATCTATGGGACGGATAAGGTGGAAGGGGTGAAGTTCCTGGATCGTGAAGCTGAAGATGGCGAACAAACTATCCCTGTGGCAGGTGCTTTTGTATATTTGCAGGGCGGTAAGCCGATCACGGATTTTTTGCAGGGACAACTCGAAATTTCTGATCAAGGATGTCTGCAAGTCGATCGGGAGAATCAAACCAATATTCCCGGAGTGTATGCGATTGGGGATGTAATCTGTACACATGTGAAGCAGGCGGTGATTGCGGCAGGCGATGGCGCCATTGCAGCGATTGCGGCAGAAAAGTGGTTGAGAGGAAAGAGCAAGGCACGGGTTGATTGGGGAAAGTAGCAGTATATTTTTCATCTTTTGTAAATCCTCGCAGGGCTATAGAGACCATTCCCAAAGATGCTTCTTTTCGCCAAGGATGGCAAAAAATAATAAGGACAAATTCCCGTGTAAAATAGGGCTATGTCAAAAGTGATTCCACAAGATTTGGAAAAAGCTGCAGAACGCGGAGAGCCATCACATGTTTGGAGGGCGGGGCAGGAGCGCCGCTTTAGCATGCTGCATGAGGCTGCCGGAGAGCGTTTGCATGGCAAGGTTTTGGTCGATGGCTGCGGCGTAGGTGCTTATCTTTCCAGGTTGGTTCCTCTTTCAGACATGGCGGTTGGCTTGGATATCGAGTTGCCGCGTGTGCAGGAAAGCCAGGAGTTCACACCTAATGTGTTTTGTGCAGCCGGCGAGTTTGTGCCATTAACTTCAGACAGCTTTGACCTGGTCTTTAGCCATGAGGTTCTGGAACACGTCCAGGATGATCAAAAGGCAATCAGCGAGATGGTAAGAGTTTTAAAGCCTGGTGGTCGGATTGTGTTGTTTTGCCCCAACCGGGGATATCCTTTCGAGACTCACGGGCATTATTGGAAGGGAAAGTATCACTTTGGCAACACCCCCCTGATCAATTGGTTGCCGCGTCCTTTGCGTAATAAGCTGGCTCCGCATGTTGAGGTTTATACCCGGCGGGATTTGACGAAGTTGTTTGAAAGCTTGCCAGTTAAATTCGTGGAACGTCGGACGATTTTTGGGGCATATGACAATATCATTGAACGCCAACCTCGTTTCGGCAAAATCTTAAGGTCTGTGCTGCAGGCGTTGGAAAAAACTCCCTTACAGAGATTGGGGCTTTCGCATTTCTGGGTGGTAGAAAAAGTTTAGTCAGATTCCCAACAGCGTCCTCGCCGATTGGGTTATTAAACTGAAGGCGCAAATCTTTGGCGGCCGAGACAGTCTGTGTCTGAAAACGCCGCATCCTGCTCATACATCCAATTGAATTATCCCTCCTGCGTATTGTATAATGGCAAAAAAAGAAAGAAAAATTCACGAGAGATAACAAATGGTACAAGTCAAAACTACATATAAACCACAAGGAAACACACTGGAAACTGATAGGGCAATCGTTAAGATTGGCGCTAAAGAAGGCGAAGTATTCCCCTATGATATGCTTCTGGGAGCGCTGAGCTCTTGTTTTTACTACACATTACTGGAAATACTCGAGAAGAGAAATGATGAGGTTCCAGTCATAGAAATCGTGGTTACCGGTGAAAAACGCGAGAAAGTTCCTACCACGCTTGAGTGGGTCAATCTGGACATTACTGTATATGGAAAGGTGGACGAAAATCTATTTCTACGCTTTGTTGATCTCGCCGGCAAATATTGCTCTATCCATGAGACCATCAGCAAAGTCGCTACCATGACCCACGAAGTTCATTTCGTGCCTGTAGAACCAGAGGGGAATTAGTGCCCCTATAACTAAAGTATAATTTGGGCACAACTTGTTTTTCATCAATCCTATAAACCGGGGCTGTCAAGATTAAAAGCCCCGTCGAATTTATTGTCAATCAATTCCGTTCTTTTCTACTACGTGCTTCTAAAAAGGCGGAGCTTATGTTAAACAGTCAAATACCAATCCAACAAATCCCCATATTGACGGATTCAGAATATGAGGAAAACTACCGCAGCTTGTTTATGAGTATGTCGGAAGGTTTTGGGCTGCATGAGTTGGTGTACGATGAGGACGGAAACGCTGTTGACTATAAATTCCTGGATGTCAACCCAGCCTTTGAGAAATTAACCGGACTCCACAAACAAGCCATTGTAGGGCGGACGCACAATGAATGTTTGCCAGCAGATAACCCTATCTGGCTGAAACGATTTAGCGAAGTAGTGCTTACCGGAATCCCCCAAAAATTTGAGGAGCACTCCGTTCTGAGTCGTGATTATCGGGTTTTTGCCTATAAATTTGCTGAGCACAAGTTTGGTGTCATTTTTTCTGACGTAACCGAGGATAAACGCGCTACGGCTCACCAGGAATGGTTAGCGTCTTTCCCACAGAATAATCCCCAACTGGTAATAGAAATCGATGCTGAAGGCCGGTTGGTTTATCAAAATCCAAGCGCTGAAAAATACAGTGTTCCTTTAAAAGGTGAAATCTGTTCCAACTTGCTGGTAAAAGATATTACCCCATATCTTGACGAACTTGCTTCTGGAAGGACTGAGACCCGGGTTCGGGATATAAAAATAGATAATTCATGGATCAGGCAATCTCTGCTCTTCTTACCTGAAATTCAGCACCTGCGTATCTATTCTGTCGATATCACAGACCAGGTTGAAGCCAAACTGGCCTTAGAGCAAATGAATAATCGATTGGAAGAGCTTGTCTCTACCAGAACCTTAGAACGAAACAAGGTAAGCGAGATACTTCAAGAAAAAATCGAAGAAAAAGCTGCTTATGAAGAAATCGTGTACGAGAGAGAGCGGAGACAGTTTGAAATTCTGATCGATCTGATGCCGGCATACCTGGTAGTGCTTACTCCCGATCACGAAATTGTCAGTGCAAATCGTTATTTCCGGGAGAATTTTGGTGACCCAATCGGCGTTAAATGCTATCAATGCCTGTTCAAATGTGACGAACCCTGCGAAATATGTGAATCCTTTCAACCGCTCAAAACAAATGAATCTCACCAATGGGAGTGGGAAGGACCAAACGGCAGGATTTATGATGTTTACGATTTCCCCTATATAGTCGATGATGCAACAATGATTCTTGAGGTTGGGATTGATATCACCACCACCAAACAAGCCCAAAAAAATCTCGACCGTCTGAATCGTTACAACCGCGGACTGATTGAAATCAATATGGACGCGCTGATGACTGTCACGAGGTCGGGAAAGATCTCGGACGTGAATGAGACCGCAATTTCAGTGACCTACCTTTCGCGCGATGAGCTTATCGGAACACAATTCCTTGATCTGTTTACAGATAAAGCAGAAGCCTCAGAAGCATTTGCTGCTGTATTTGAGGATGGCAGTGTCCGGGATTTTGAACTGCAATTGATCAACCGCGAGGGTCAGGTTACCCCGGTGACTTTCAATGCTATTGTCTTTAAAAATGAAGTTGGAGAGTATTCCGAATTTTTTGCCAGCCTTAGAGACCAAACCGAATTTAAACGGAAGGAAGAAGAGCTGAAGCGCCTAAACCGAGACCTGGAAAACCTGATTGCGGAAGATATGATCATGCATGATCAACTCGTGCAAGCAGAGAAGTTAGCTGCAATGGGACGAATGCTGGCGTCGATTACCCATGAGATCAACAACCCACTGCAAACCATTAAAAACAGCCTTTATCTTATCGAGGCTGATATTGACCCGGAAAATCAGGTTCACGAGTACCTGGATATTGCCTCTGCTGAAACCAAACGCATTTCCAACTTGGTAGCCCAGCTCAGAGAAGTCTACCGACCTTCAAATTCAGGAACCGAGACAAGCTTCAACCTGGTTTCGGTGGTATCGGAAGTCCAGAGTTTGTTGCGCGGTCAATTAGAAATGGGAAAAGTGGAATGGGTCTCAAACCCGCCAGCTGATGGACTTTGGGAAACCAAAGGCGATAAGGATCAGATAAAACAAGTCTTCATTAACATTTGCAGCAATGGCATTGAAGCAATGCAGCCCGAAGGCGGTCGTTTGGAGCTGATTTTTGTGGAAGGGTTGCCGGAAAGCCACGAAATAGGGGTTCTGGTGCGAGATACTGGTTCTGGAATTTCACCTGAATACATAAATCGAATGTTTGAACCATTTCAGACCACCAAAGTAAAAGGTGCAGGTTTGGGCTTAGCGATCAGTTACGAGATCATTCAAAGACATCATGGACGATTGAGTGCCCGAAATTATGATCACGGGGCTGAATTTGCCGTTTGGTTGCCCACGATTGTTTAGCAATAGTATTTGGGAGGTAATAGCGTGCATAAAATATTAATCGTCGACGATGAACCCGCTCTACGACAAACTCTTGGGGCGATCCTTAAGAGAGCTGGATATGCACCCGTTTTGGCGGGAACAGGGCAGGAAGGAATGCAGAAATTACGAGAAGATGCCTACTCCCTCCTCTTCCTTGATATCAAATTACCGGATGGATTGGGTGTAGACCTTCTCCCAGAGATCCACCGGATAGACGCGGAGTTGCCGGTGATTGTCCTGACCGCCCATGCCACGTTGGAAGCAGCCATGCAGGCAGTACGTGGAGGTGCACGTGATTTCCTATTAAAGCCGATAGATCCGGCAGCCATTCTGGAGCGCGTCAGCCAGGTTCTGGAAGAAACCAAGGAGCCAATGAGACAGAAGCAAATCCTTTCACAAGTACAGGGTTTGTTAGCTGAGTTAGGCTCACCGCCCCCTTCTGGGACTCAAGCTGAGGCCACAATGCCGGGATTATCTGCCCCGGATGAGGGACGTTTCATGAGTTGTGGATCAATCAGGGCTGATTTACACACCCGCCATCTCATTTTAGATGGCGATACTATCTCTATTCCACCTTCTTCGTTCGATTACCTGGTGACGCTCATGCGCCATTCGCCCGACACGGTAAGCTTTGTGGAGCTGGTAAAAGAATCGCAGGGATATAGTTGCACACGAATTGAAGCCCGGGATATTTCCCGGTGGCACATTCATAAAATCCGGAAAGCAATCGAAAAAGATTCTTCAGACCCACAGTATCTAATCACTGTGCGTGATATTGGCTATCGTCTGATAGGATAGCAATCGGGAAAGTTCAACAAGTGAGTATCAGTGGTCGCGCATCGCGCTTAGCGGTTGCACCAGTGATTGCAAGAATGCTTTTAAGAAGAAAACCAGGCTCGAAGGGCTTTTGGATGATCATCCAGGCTTTTTCATTTTCAAAACAGGGAATAATGTCGTTGTCAGAATTGGCTGAGAGCATGATGACCGGTAATTGCGGATGGTTTTTCTTGATTTTGAAGAACAGGGATAAACCATAATCACAGCATTGATGCAGATCCAGGACGACTAAATCGAACGGATATTGCTCCAGCGTATCCAGAGCATTGTGATCGGGCAAACAGCTCACCGTCTTATAGCCCCCGCGTCTGAAAATTTGTGCAAATGTCTGTTGCAGAGGTACGTGATCTTCAATTATCAGGATGGAAAAGCTGCTGTTCATCATAAACTCCATTAATTGTTTAAATTTTACATAAAAACAAGTCCATTTCACATTTGAAAATATTTACAATCATTTGCATTCATAGCAGCCTTCAACTTATCCCTGGTTTTGTTATCAACCTCTACTAAAAATGGTTGACCTGCAGGTTTGAACCGAAAAAAGTAAGGTAAGCCAGAATCTCTGTTGTTTTCATTTCCATACAATCTCAAAAACTCTGTGACTCAGCTGAGAACCAACCGTCTTGAAAAAATTTCCAAATAAATTTGTAGAAATTTATTATTTCTTTTCGAATTTGCAATTATCTTTCCAGTTTTGGTGTTTACACTAATTATTCCCAATGAAGGCAAATCAACTCTAACAGCGCCATGAGTTTAATTCTCTATACTGTTGATAGAGGTAAGTTTCAATGCATAGTTCATTACGAAAATCGTTTCGAAACAACTCAGCAAGCTTGTCAATGGTGTTTGCTTCAAATGCACACCCAAAAATTCAATTAATTCAAGATCGCATAGATCGATCCCTCTTACCGAGCAGTCAGAATGCTTTTTGACTGTTCTTCACACAATAATCACTAAAGGAGTAGGAAATGTCTAAGAAAAATTTCTTCAATACAACCGTCCTCTTACTGTTAGTGTTCTCCTTACTTTCAGGAGGCATTACTGTTAAGGTCGACGCAACACCGGTGTTGCTTCCGGCTTCACCAGTGGATGAAAGCGTAGTCCCACACTATTTTGGACCCTATCCCAACTGGGGTCTCAGCGCATTGACCATGCCAGATGTGGCGGTCACAATTAGCGGTGATGGTTCTGGTGCTACAGCGACAGCCACCGTTGGTGCTGGAGGCGCGATCACAGGCATCAACATCACCAACCCTGGCAGCAATTACACCACTGCCACCGTTAGCTTTGCAGGTGCCGGGGCTGGTGCCGCGGCGGATGCGGTGGTCACTTCCTCTAATACTGTAGTCGCAATCAACGTCACGAATACAGGTATGGATTACGTTCAACCCTCCGTTGCGATCACCGGTGGTGGAGCAACCACCCAGGCAACCGCAACCGCTTATGGTGGGGTCTATAGTCTCAACCTGACCTATGGTGGAAGTGGATATACTCTTCCGACCGTCGATTTTGATTATCCTGACGGTGAGGGTGGCGTCCAGGCAAAAGGTCATGTCACCTGGGATAC
>CAZDPK010000028.1:0-21457 GCA_964507335.1 uncultured Anaerolineaceae bacterium
ATCCAATCTACAACCGACTGATCCCAACGATAAACAAAGCTCGATCCAAAATTCGCAGGAATGTACTCGAAGTCTTTCAGAAGCATTTCTTCCGGAATTTGGGTGGAATTATAGTTTTCCAATTCAAAGTTCTGTAAGAAGCAAACCCCAAGGGTCGTAATTTGCTCGATAGACAAATCGGTCAGGAAGGCGCTATAAAAATTAGAGACCAGTTCTGGAAATTTAACAATGTTTTCAGGCTGAAGGAATTTTTTGATTACAGCTTTCATGATCAGGGACTGATTGCCCACGCGGAAACCATCAGAATAATTCGTTCGGATGCGCATCAGATCGAGAGCGCGTTCGCCATCCAACACCTGGATACCAGAGGGGAAAAAGCCTAAGCTGGGATCAGGGTCGTAAACAGATTCAGGGAGGTCAACCTCAACCCCACCGATCCCGTCAATGAAGTTTTCTACAGCTCTAAAATTCACAACTGCATAGTGTTCAGGGGTTACACCAAAGTTGTATTGGATCACTTGTGCCAGTGAATTCGCCCCGCTGCCTGATTCACTCGAACCAGTCCAACCAGGAGATCCCAAGAGGTAACCCTGGTTGAGTTTGATCGGGTTTTCTTCTTTAAAAAGACCTTCGGGCGCAGTCACCACCATATCACGGGGAAGCGCAACCATGTTGATAGTCATCGTGGTGAAATCCACCCTTGCCAGCCTAACTACATCGGCAAGGCCGTATAGGTAGTCGTTACCGCGATAATCGATACCAGCCAACAAAAAGGTCCAAACAGCGTCATCACCACAAACAGGGGCAGGTGTTGGTGTCGCTGTCGCTTCTGGAAGGGTCGGGGTTAACGTTGGTTCATCGGTCGCCATTTCGGTGGCGGTCGGAATCACATCGGTTGAAACACTTGGCAAAATCAAGGGTTCAGAAATCGGTTTTTGTAAAAATGGTTTTAACCAGGTAAACCAAACTGAGACCAGGATGAGCACCAAGCCAAGGGCGACCAGAGCAACAATCTGCCATTTCTTGGTTTTTCGACGGTTTGTAGCAGGAACTTGCTCGTTTGGTTCCGTTTGGATAGGTTGTGTATCGTTCATATTCTTCTTTCCAACTTTAACAACTGCCATCTACGGCAGGAATGATTTAATCTAACGGACGATTGTACCATGTCTCAGAGGCAGCGTTTTCAGGCAGGTTGATCACTGAATCAGTCCCAGTGATCTTTGCACAAATTCCACTACTTCATCGTGTGGGATCAACACTTGTGCACCTGTTTCGGTCGTATATGGATGGAACAAGTTGTTTGGAATTGGTGAAATTAAAATATCCGAATTGTTGATGATCTTGGATAGGCAATAGAAACTATACAGATCAGTTAAACCAAGGTTGGTTTGAGTGGTATTGTCCCTCATAAAGGTGGTCAAAATTTCGTAAACCATTTTGGGGGATATACCGGCACGAATTTTATCCAGGATGGCTCTCATGATTATAGTTTGCCGGTTTATTCGTTGAATATCGGTATCAAAAGCCCGGATGCGCATGAATACAACAGCAGTCTCACCATCCATTTCGTAAGTTCCTGGTGGAAAGTTGTACCAGAAATCCTGCGCTCTCTCCTCTACAACAACGGTCACACCTCCAATAGCGTCAATGTATTTGCCAATCTCATCATAGTAAAGCACAAATTGATCGTCTACTTCGACACCAAAGTTGTAGGTAAGGTTACTTGCTACAGAAGCTGCGCCGGTTCCATTTCCAAAAAAGTACTCGCCATAGCCAAAGGTGGCATTGATTCGACCATAGTCAATTCCAAACTCCTCAAAATCAACGATAGGCACGTAAAAGTCGCGGGGAATCGAGGTCATTCGCACGGTTGCATTCTGGAAATCAACTCTAACCAGACGAATGCCGTCTGCTTGGGCGTGCTTATCAATGCCCAGTACCATTAGCGTCACCGTATCGGTTCGACCACAATTTCCTTGTTCGACAGTATCAGGAGCCGGTGTCAAGGATGTTTCAGGTAATTCTGAAGTTGCCTTCAAGGCTGCTGGCGTGAATTCCACAGGTGCCTCACCAACATTTTCCGGGAGAATATCAGCATCAGGATTGACTGGAGTTGGTGACACCTGGCTGACAGGCTCAGTTACTGCTGGCACCAGCACCTGCTGGGGCAAATTGCAGGAGGTGATAGACAGAATCAGCATTATCGCAAGAATCGATACGAGTAGAACAGATCTCTGGGTTTTCTTTATCATGTTATTCATCATGTCCTAATTCGTCGTTGGCTCCTTACACGCCTCCGCCCTTTCGACAAGCTGGTTGTCAGATTAGGGAAAGTACTTTAAATTTTCCTGCAAATTCGTACTAATAAGTCCGTTTTTTTACTTTATCAGCATCAATCTGTACCCGAACCGTCTGCCCTTTTAGAAGAGAAAGCAATATTGCCACACGGTCCTGACCATTAATGCACTGCTCAAAACGAGCTTCGATACCATTCAAGATAGGATCATCGATCCATACTTTGTCTCCCGGATGCAGCTGTTCAGGTTCGCAAGTCAATTTGTTTTTCTCGCGCTTCACCTGGCGTGCGATGACTTCGATCAGGCTCTCCGGTATTGAAGCTGGAATGCCATCAAAACTGACCAGCCCAACAACGCCTCTCAGGAGCCCAATTTTTTTTGTATAGAGATCGCCAAGCTCACCGTTTACAAACATGTAGCCTGGGAAAAACGGCCTTTGCTTGCTTGAGCGAGGGTTAACTGGGTCAACATCAAGCCGTGGAAAATAGGTTTCTATCTTGCGATCTGCCAGTTGGAAAAAGACAATATGCTCAAAATTCGGCTTGCATCGAAGCGCATACCATAAAGCCTGATTCGAAATTCTCTCTTCTTCAACTCTATTTTGCATACCTAACTCAACTTGCCCAATTCACCGGGGCAATATGACAAATCGATACAATCACTCCAACCTGTCAATATTATACAATCAAAATCCTCAGTA
Source organism: uncultured Anaerolineaceae bacterium (assembly GCA_964507335.1). Taxonomy (GTDB): domain Bacteria; phylum Chloroflexota; class Anaerolineae; order Anaerolineales; family Anaerolineaceae; genus Mesolinea. The sequence goes on from CAZDPK010000028.1 coordinate 2,998, forward strand.
GGTTTTATTGGTAATTTTTCTGCGTTTCCTTCACCATTATGATATATTTTTACGGACGAGGTGATTGATGAAAAGAGAAGTTAACCTGGCGTTAGGTGGAGGCGGTGTCAGAGGTGTAGCACACCTTGGTGTAGTTCAATGTTTATTGGACAACGATTATAAGATCAATGGGATCGCTGGCACAAGTGCGGGTGGTCTTTTTGGCGCAATCATCGCAGCTGGAAACTCCCCTCGAGACATTGCTGCTGCCGTCGATGTTTTTTTTACTGAATCCAGTTTTCGGTCAGGCATCGGAGCTTCCTCTTTTTCACTTATCGGTACAAGTGGGTTGGAAAAATCTTTGGATCTTTTCTTACAAGGTAAGAAATTACAGGATTTTGACATTCCTTTCGTAGCGACTGCTGTAAGTTTGAAAACAGGACAAGAGATCGTCATTAAAGATGGAGATGCCTTACAAGCTGTGCTTGCAACCACCGCGATTCCTGGCTTCTTCCCCAGTCAGGGTGACCTGGTGTTGGTTGATGGGGGCATTCTCGACCCTGTTCCCATCGATTCAGCGCGTGAATTTGACACCAGTTTACCTATCGTTGCAGTTGTGTTGCATAAACGACCAGAGAATTTCAGTCTTGACAATATCAAGGTGCCACTTGAAGACAGTCTGATCGAGCCTTTGGCTAAATCGATCTCAAAAACTCGCATAGGTGAACTAATGCGCCACCTAACAGCCACAGTAGATGTGGTGAGCTACAAGTTGAGTGAATTGCGGATTGAAAAATCAAAACCTGATGTGCTGGTTGAACCAATTGTGGGGCACATCGGTTTGCTTCAAAAAATCGAAGCCCAAACATTATTTGATGAGGGTTATCGTTCTATGGAAGAAAACCTGGAAAATCTGGAAAAAACCTATTCGATTGTAAATTCTTTCCGAAGAATCTCAAAATACACTCGCTCAAAACCTTAGGAAAAAATTAACCGCGTCGCAAGACTGCAATAAGGGTCATAAACAAACCAAAACCAGCCAAAATTACAATAACGTAACCGATGGGGATTCCCCCAGTTGTTGTGCCACCCACTTCGGAAGGATAGGTCGGGATCTGTAAAGCCGGCGGTTCAGTAAAGGTTGGCAGTCGGCTTGGAATGGCGGTAATGATGAATTGGGCTGCCAGAGTCGGGTCGATCGTCTTGGTGATCGAAGGTGTTTCTGTCGGTGGCGGCTGTAGCATAGGCAAAGAACCACCGAAGACCTCTACACGGTTCAACACAATCCAACCACGGTTGTCAGGTGCGCCAGCGTAATCGATCATCACGTAATCGCCATAATAACCGTAGGCTTTTGCTTCCTGACCCACCAGGAAAACCCCCACCCTTGTAGAGGTGGAATTAGGAAAGCTGCGGACATTCAGTGGATTTTCCGGGTCTCCAATTGCCCGGACATACAGACCTCGAGGTGAGCTGGTTACGGTAGGAATGGAGAGGGTTGGAAACTGAGCCCAAACCGAACGGTTCAGGTTAGGCAACAGGCTTATGATCAGCATGACCATCAAGGCGATCATACCTGCTGCAAATCGAATGGTTTTACTCCTATTTGTATTCATCGCCAGACCTTTAAACATTCCGATTATAATCTAATCCAGTACGCCTGTTAGAATGGAAAAAATGACCACACGCATCTATCACGGAGATCTCGACCCCCGGCAAATTGCCAATAACTTGAGTGCTGTTTTTCATCAAGGAAATTTCCAGGTTCAACAAATCGGTGACAAAGACAATCTCGCCGTACAAATTGCCACACGTCAAAACCGTAGTTCTGGTGGGCGAACTGCCATGACCGCCAGCATTTCGAAAGTTGCCGATGGAATAAGCATCACTCTTGGGCAGCAAAATTGGCTAGGGTTGGCTGCCAGTCTGGGTTTTTCTGCACTGAGTGCGGTACGCAATCCCCTCTCTTTACTTAACCGATTGGATGACATTGCCCAGGATGTTGAATCGCTCACCCTCGAAGACCAGATTTGGGATGTCATTGATCGAACGGCGCGGGAACTCGGCACCGGTCAAGCTTTGTCCGCCAGGCTAAGTCGAACCGTTTGTCCTTATTGTCTTACCGCTAATGAAATCGCGGCTGGTCGCTGCATCGCATGCGGCGCGCCTCTTGGAGAGGTCCAACCAATCACTTGTTCTAATTGTGGCTTTGTTGTTCAAAAAGACGAAAACTTTTGCCCCAATTGCAAGAGCCGTTTGAAATAAGAATCGCTATCTACAATTTATTTTTTCTTTAACACGAGGTAATCATGATTAGGATTGTTGCCGATACTACTTGTTGTATTCCAGTTGAAAAGCTGCAAGAATTGGGGATTGACTTTGTTCCCCAAATTATTACCTTCGATGATATTTCGTATCGGGATGACTTTGAATTAAGCACAGAAGCTTTCCTTGAAAAACTTCGCGCTTCAAAGAACCTACCTGGCACAGCAGCACCACCTCCAGCACTCTACAACCCCATCTATGAACGGATTCTCAACGCCGGTGATATTGCCTTGGTTCTCGTTCCATCAGCAAAATTGAGCGGGACTTTTCGTTCAGCTACGGTCGCGGCTGATGATTTCAATAGCGATCAAATACACATCATTGACACAAAAACTGTTGCCGGTAATCTGGGTACCCTCGTGTTGAAAGCCAAGGAATGGGCTGAACAGGGTATGAGTATCAGTGACTTAATTGAACGTGTTAAGGATATGGCAGCCAGAGATCAAACCTATTTCCTGGTCCCTACCATGGAGTACCTGCATAAGGGTGGAAGAATTGGCGGAGCTGCGAAATTGATAGGAACCTTGTTGCAGATCATCCCGATTTTGACACTTCGTGACGGCGAAATCGAAGTGTATGATAAAGTCCGCTCTCTAAAGCAAGCAACCAGCAACCTGGTAGAGTTGAATGCTTCCATTTGTGAAAATAACCCGGAGGCTTACCTGACGATTGGCCAAGCAGATTCCCAGATGCTTCTTGACAAAATCTCGAACCAGCTTCAAGACCGCCTCGGCTTGGATGAAATTCCTTGCTTTACTGCCCCACCTGCCATCGTGGTTCATGCAGGTCCAGGTTTGGTGGTAACGAGCTGTTTTTCTAAGCCGAGTTGATAGATTCCTAATAAACCTGATTTTGACGCCTGTGCTGCATGAATTTCGAGAAAGGGCGATTGGGTTAATCTTTTTACATGGTCGCCCTGGTCTCCCCGCCAGGCACGTTCTCTGACTGCGGTTTTCCTTTCATTCCCCTGGCAAGCAACCGGAACGATCATCGCCCCTAAGCAAATCAATTCAATAGAGCTTCACGCCCACAGATCAGGGTGATTGCGGCGGATGGAACCAAAACTATTCCCTGCGATGATGATGTGGTCGATCAGGCGGATATCCAAAATTTTTCCGGCTTCGATCACAGCCCGGGTCAGGTTAACATCTTCGGGGCTTTCGCTGGGATTGCCCGAAGGGTGATTGTGTACTATGGCAATCGCGTACACATTCTTTCGAACCGCATCCTTGAATATTTCGGCTACGCGCACAGTTGTGGCATCTTGTGAGCCCTTGTACAAGCGTTCCTTCCCCAAAAAGCGATTTCGGGAATTGAGCAGGAGCACCCATAGTTGTTCCTGGTTTAAGCCCTTCATCTCAAAACCAACCAGGTCAAATATATCTTCAGGAGTTTTAACAAAATTGGCAGGTGCTTCCCTTTCTTTCGACATGCGATAGCCAACTTCCACAGCAGCCTTGATCCGGGCTGCTTTTGCCAATCCAACCCCCTTGAATTCCATCAAGCGTGAGAGGTCTTCACGGTGGATGCCGCTAAACCCACCCAGATCGGTCAGCAATTTGTTCGCCAGGTCAATTGCGCTTTCTTCCTGGCTGCCACTGTTCAAGAGGATTGCCAAAAGCTCCCCGTTAGTCAGTGCCTGCACGCCTTCCGACTGCAGGCGTTCCCTCGGTCGGTCGTCTTTTGCCAAATCGTTGATGCGGATGGTTTTCTTATCATTGTCCATGGGCTAATTTTACATGATGGTCGTGTTATAATGCCTTTCCGGATGGAGAAATGCCATGGATTCGGCAACATTTTCTGCTGATTGCTCAAATTTGATCAAAATTTCTGAATTTGTGCGCGCCTACGCCCAAAACCTTCCCTTTTCCCCGAAACAAATTTACGAAATAGACCTGGCTGTAGACGAAGCCAGTTCAAACATCATTGATCACGCCTACAAGGATCTGCCCGAAGGGGAAATCAGGCTGATATTGAGCCACACTGAATCCGCAATGACGATCGTTCTGCAGGATGATGGAAATGGGTTTGATCTTAGCTCGGTTCCAAAACCTGATCTCGATGGTCCATTGGAAGAACGCCGCGAACGCGGACTTGGTATCTTCCTAATCCACGAATTGATGGACCAAGTCATCTATGAACCAACTCCGAGCAATGGCAACCAACTTACGCTTGTTAAATATTTTCAAACACCCCAGCCTGTAACCACAGTCAAACGAGATAAAGACTCGCTGCCTCTTGAAACACTGCGAATCATCTCGGACATCAATCGTTCCATTAGCAGCACACTTGACCTTGACCAATTGCTACAGGAAGTGACCAGATCAATCCATACTCAATTTGGCTATCCGCTTGTACATCTTTTTTTGGTGGATTATGTTCCGCAAATGATGGTTTTTAAAGCAGGCAGTGGGGTGAAGGCTGACTATTATGAAGAAAACGAGGTGTCTTATCCCATCCAGACAAAACCGGGGCTAATCCCACTCGCAGCTCGGACGGGACAGATCCAATTATCAAATGACATCTCAAACGATCCAAACTACAGACCAGACTCGCGTTATGACACGATGATTGGGTCTGAGTTATGCTTTCCGTTGCAGTTCCAGGGAGAGATGCTGGGCGTTCTGGATATTCAAAGTGACAAACCCAACGCTTTCACCAATATGGATGTCGAGCAGCTGGAGATTCTTTCCCAGTCGATTTCCATTGCTCTGCGTAATGCCAGCCTATACAGAACCTCAGTTTGGCGTCGGAATTTAGCGGAGCGCTACCGGGAAACTGCAGAACAGATTTCCCGCAATGTGAACCCCAAGGAACTCGTCGGTTACGTAATCGGACAAATTCCGACCATCCTGCCAGTTGATTTTATTGGTTTCTGGCGAAAAAATGCACTTGGAGAATCATTGACCCTGAGTGATTACTGGTGCAGACAACCCGATACCTGCCTACCACAACCCAACCAGGTCGCTGAAATCGGGACATGGTTTTCCAAAATCCCCAATCACGATAATGGTATTTATAAACCCTCAGAAATTCGGACTGATCCTGTCAAGGAATTATTAAATTTGCCTTCAGACTTTTCTGCAGTTGCCTCCCCGGTCAGTTATCAGGAGCAGGGATATGGGATCTTGACCTTCCATGCCGCTACATCTGGACGCTATGGTCAGGATTCGATTAATATCTGCTCAACTTTTGCGGATTACATTGGCACTGCTTTGGACAAGCAGCGTGTCGAGGCTGAAAAAGATAAACAAGCCTGGTTAACCTCCATCCTTCTTGATCTGGCTATAGATACCAAAAACCTGACGACACTGGACGAACTGACGACTAAAATAGGTCAAATCCTGATTGAGTTGATTGGTGGGACTGCCGTGGGTCTTGTTTTGGAGACTGAACAAAAGGATACGGTCAGCCTTCCAAACCTTCATTGTCCTCTAATTGTGTGCCCGCTTGCTGCCCTACCCCTCTACTTCAACCGAGAAGAACTTATCGGTTCAGCCAACCAGGTTCCACGGCTTTCAGTTGCACGCGCTGGTGATTTCCCAGAACTGTTAAACCTGCTGCCCCAATTGGCTGAAAACGGAACAATCTTGACATTTCCACTACAAACCCAGGATCAGACCCTTGGCTACTTACTCCATCTCAGCAATGACGCCTATACGCAAGCAGAACCGGAAGAGGTCTTAGAGAAGGAACGGTTTGACATTCTCAAGGGAATTTCCCAGCAAGCCGCGATCAGCTTGCAAAACATTCAAATGCTTGAGGAAAAAAAAGAGGAAAATCGTCTTTCCTTACGTTTACTCGAGTTGGGCAACATCATTTCGCAAGCTGAGACATTTGAAGCAGCCCTCAGTGATGCTTGTATGCGGATCATTACGGAATGCAACTTGGAAGAGTTGGCATTACTTGGTTATCAGCAAGATGAACGAACTTATTTTCTGCATAATCTGGTGATGCGCGACAATGATAAGCAATTTGTAAAGGCAAAATCCGGTAAAGAATTCAGCGAAAATGAGATCGAGGAAATAATCGCACCTAAGTCCCGCCTGGTGCAAAATGCGCTCGGAGATGACTTGTTTTGTAAAGTCAGCGAAGCCGGCTTAAGTACTCGAGCCTATCAACAAATCAAAACCATGGTCTTCCCACTTGAAATTGGTGACGAGTACTATGGACTACTCCTCACATGTGATGAGGAATTCAGGTTCAACCAGAAAAGAGTGGATTATCTCAAGCGTGCTGCCACGCAAATCGCATTGGCATTTCAAAATCGTCATTTGCGTTCGATTGAACAACAACGCCGCCAGACGGACCAGGAACTAAACCTGGCACGCAGGATCCAAAAAACATTCCTACCCGAAAAATTACCAGAAATCCCTGGATATCAATTAGCAGTAGAGTGGGAAACCGCTCGCCAGGTTGGTGGTGATTTTTACGACGTAATTCCCTTCGATGACGGCAGATTCGGCATGATTATTGCTGATGTGTCTGATAAAGGGTTGCCAGCCTCTCTCTACATGACGGTATCCCGAACACTTTTAAGAGCGGTTTCTAGGGAATTTTCGTCTCCTGCGCGAGCATTAGAGCGGGTCAATCAACTGCTGCAACTGGACTCGACCCAATCGTTCTTTGTCACTCTGATCTACATGATCTTAGATACACAGAGTGGTGAGGTAACTTATGCAATTGCTGGTCACAACCCACCTTATGTCCTCGACCCTGCTGCTAAAACCGCCAAACGCCTTCCAAAAGGTGGCATTGCCCTCGGGCTACTTGAGCCGATCACACTGACTGATGTCAAGTTACGACTCGAGCATGCTCAGTCAATCGTCCTTTACACCGATGGTGTAAGCGAACCAACGAATGCTGAAGGGCAGGAATATGGGCAGAAACGACTCCAGCAAATGCTAACCAACCTCACCGATCTGCCTCCTGAAAACATGATTTCAACGCTCCTTAAAGACCTCGAAGGCTTTCAAGGGGAGGATTTGTTCGAGGATGATCGAACGCTTTTAATTCTGAAACGCATTTGATTTTACTGACAGACCAACACAGGGACCGGGCTTAGCTCAAGCACGCGGTCAATATTTGAACTGAATATCCGTCCAAGCAAACCCGTACTTCTGTACCCCCCCATCATTACCGTTGAAATCGAGTTTTCTTCTATCAAATTGACGAGGCCTTCGTCCAGTTGAATAGAAGAAATTGAAACCGCTTGAAAATCCAGATCAACTTCACTAAGATAATCTCCCGCGAAACTGAGGGCTGTTTCGCTGGATTTGCCATCTTTTTCAGGCATAACGATGAACAGACCGCAACCATATCGGGCAGCATAGTAGGCTGCGATGTAAAAAGCTTCCCGACCTTTTTGACCTTCATCGAAAATTAGCAATATGCGGCTTACGGGCATCAAAATTTCTTTGACGAACATTACAGGTCGCCGGCTGCTCTGCAGCAAAGTGATGATGCCTGAACCCATGCGGTCAAACACTGAACCCCCAGGTGGATAACTGAGCTTTACAACGGTCACATCGCTGAGCAGCCCATACTCCTGTAAAGTTTTACTTACATTGCCAGGAGTCTTGATAAAACGTCCATTCATCTGGCGCTCGTTGACTCGTTGGTAAAAAGATGTTTCCAGGTCTGCTTCAATTTCTGGTGAAGCCAGATCGTTTTCGGATTTCACATGCAGTCCAATAATACTTCCATTACCGCAGCGATTCATCATCATCGCTTGTTGAAGTGCCAGCAAGTCGGTGTCGGAATGCGTCACGCTGACCAAAATGTCTCTAAACAGACAATCGGAGTAACCCACCCAATCGCCATTCATGTCTTTGTTGAATTCGCGATCAGCTGCCATTCCTGTGGTTTTCGTTTGTTTACCTTCCTGGCTGGCAACAAAGTCGACCACGTTTTCTGTCTTGAAAGGGGTGCCATGCTCCTCGAGTAAAGCCTGTTGTTTATCCAGTACCCAAAGATAGAGATCGGTAATCGTAAACTCGGGGAATTCGTAGTGAAGTTCAGAATCTTCGATGATTCTGACGACAGGAGTGTAGACGTGATCATACCAATCCAGGGCGGCATCATCGAAGCTGACTTCCCGATTCTGATCGATGCCCATGTAATACTGGTGGACGTTGATATGCTCTTTGAGCAAAGGATAGTTTTCAATTCGTTTCAAACTAAGATCGATCCCTGGCAGAATCCGGTCAAGATGCGTATCTTCCAGGAAGTCAGCCAGGGCAGCTTTCTCTGCCAGCTCTTCAAGTGTGAAAGAACTGGACAGCGGCACCTTTGACCTCACCTCAGTAACATAGGCTTCAATACTGTCCAATCCCATTTGTTTGGCAATGGAAATGCGGTGGTTTCCGTCCATCACAAAATAGGCTTCCCCGATTTTGTAAAGAGACACCGGTGGTACGCCTGGTGTTAGGGGACTCGTCATTGCCGCTTTCACGTTTGCCCATCGTGAACCGTCATCGTCACTCAGCGGTCTGAAGTTGCGATCAAAATCGGAAGTACGGTTGACACTACCGACGATATTTTTGAGGGGCACTTGCTTTAAGCCGATATTTGTCTGGCTAACAGCACGCAGCTTGGATGAGACCTCGTCATAAGGCAACAGGTCCAAGGACTCCCCGCGAATACCCGCCCAGAAACGGTCAAAGGCAGCTTTGCCGCGCAGACGGTGAAAATCATCCAGTGCTTTTCGATAGGCTTGTCGGTCTTCATGCATAATGGTTTAATTTTACCCCGTTGGAAGATTCTCATAACCTCAAGATGGTGCAATTTTGTAAAGCTGTTGAATAGACTGTATAGCCAATAGTTTCTTGTAAACTGCCATCAAATCGACACACTCAGGAAGGCAATTGTGCAAGTTCCATGCTATAATTTTTCATTCTGAAAGACGCAAAAAACACTCATGAGCAATCTGATTTCCTTGGAACCCACCGATTACCTGCTGATAGGGCATGTTACTTCAGATTTACAGAGCGATGGTTCTGGTAAACTGGGTGGTACCGCCAGTTACTCTGGACTTACCGCTCAAAGGCTTGGGCACAACGTTGGGCTGGTCAGTAGTTTTGGGGATGATATTAACCTTTCAGCCATATCTGCGGTCCAGATTTACAACGCCAAAGAGGGACAGACTACCTGCTTCAGAAACATCACCACACCCACCGGAAGACAACAGTACTGCTATCAACGAGCCTCGGTTTTGAGCGCTAAAGATGTGCCGCCAGCCTGGCGCGCATCCTCGATTGTGCATCTTGGACCGGTGGATGGTGAAATTGACCCTGACCTGTTTGATGCCTTTCCCGGCAGTCTGCTTTGCTGCACGCCCCAGGGCATGCTCCGGCACATTGCAGAAGACGGTAAAGTCACCTTCCAGGACTTCCCCATCAAAGAAACTCTGCTTCCTAAAGCCGACATCGTCGTGCTTTCTTCTGAGGACCTGCAGGGCGATGAGCGTTTAATCGAAGAATACGCCAGTCTGTGCAATTTACTGGTTGTGACCGAAAATAAGGATGGTGCCAGAGTATACTGGAAGAAAGAAATGCGGATCTTCAACGCACCTCAAAGAGAATCGGTAGATGAAACTGGTGCCGGCGATATTTTTGCTGCCTGTTTTTTTCACCAGTTTTTTAAAACCCGGGAAGCCTGGCAAGCAGCTCGGTTTGCGGTGGAACTTTCTGCAAATTCTGTGACCAGGCACTACCTGGATAGTGTTCCGACTGCGGAAGAAATTAAATACGCGAAAACACAGGTGATCTAACGCGATAGTATGGGAAAAATTTACACGATCGTTAATCAAAAAGGTGGTGTTGGCAAGACCACAACCACCATCAACCTGGGTGCATACCTGGGTCAGTTTGGGCAAAAGGTTTGCCTGGTCGATCTTGATCCGCAAGGCAACGCCACTTCCTGCCTGGGAGTTGACCATAACAAGGTCCAAAATGGCACATATGAGGTATTAATCGGTGAAAAAAGAGCCAGCGAGACGCTGCTTCGCAACAGCACCTTCAAATTGGACCTGATCCCTTCCACTCCCAACTTGTCGGGAGCAGAAATTGAATTGATTGACATGCCGACTCGCGACCGTATGTTACGCGAGCGATTGGAAAGTATTAAAGATCGCTACGATTACATCCTGGTAGACTGCCCCCCCTCACTTGGTCTGCTCACGCTCAATGGACTGCTTGCCGCAGACGATGGCATCATTATTCCAGTTCAGTCGGAGTATCTGGCACTGGAAGGGCTCGGGCAACTCACCCGTACCCTGGACCGCATCAAGGGCGGTTTGTTCCCGGAACTGGTGATTCGAGGGGTCCTGCTCACGATGTATGATAGCCGCACCAATCTCTCCTCCGATGTAAAAGCTGAAGTGCATAAGTATTTTCCCGCAAAAGTATTTGAAAGTTACATTCCACGCAGCATTCGACTTGCTGAAGCACCTTCTTTCGGCATGCCGATCTCGGTTTACGCTCCCAGGTCATCTGGAGCGCAAGCTTATCGAGAGCTGGCACTGGAAGTACTGAAAGGCGATGGGGTCGAAATTGATCCAGGTCAGGAGTAAATTATGGCAAAGAAAAGTGGTTTAGGACGCGGGCTCGATGCCCTGATTCCTGGTTGGGAAGAAACACCGGTTGCCGGAACTTTAGACAAAGTTGTCCAGGTTCCGATTGCCAATGTCAGCCCCAACCCACATCAACCTCGCAAACAATTTGACAACGAAGCCCTTGAAGATCTGGCAAGTTCAATACGCGAGCACGGAATTATTCAACCACTCATCCTGATTCCTGCTGAAGAAGCCAACCACTATACACTGATCGCTGGCGAACGCCGCCTTCGGGCAGCAAAAATTGTTGGCATGGTCGAAGTTCCTGCAATTATTCGTACTGCCACCGAACTACAGCAATTGGAATTTGCGATCATCGAAAACGTACAACGTGAAGATCTCAACCCACTTGAGAGAGCTCGCGCTTATCAGAATCTAATTGATGGCTTTTCACTCACGCACGAAGAAATAGCCAGGCAAGTTGGTAAGAGCCGGGTTTCAGTCACGAACACACTGCGACTGCTCAATCTGCCCACAATCGCCCAGAAAGCCCTCTTGAATGCTGAAATCTCAGAAGGACATGCCCGAGCCTTGCTCGGGTTGCCTAACGATCGTTCGATCGAATCTGCCCTCGATTCGGTTGTTTCACTAAACCTGAATGTTCGCCAGACAGAAGCTTTGGTCAGTAAACTGGTAGGCAAGTCACCCCGATCCAGCAGTCCAACACCGCGATCACCGGAAATTGAAGATTTGGAAAACAAACTCAGGCAATTCTTCCATACCAAAGTGAACCTGAGCAAAGGAACAAGGGGCGGGACGATAAGCATTGCCTTCTACTCTGACGAAGAACTGAATGCCATTCTCGATTCTTTGGGAATCAATGAGTAGAGCAATTCTTTTCACCAATGCAAATATTCCCACAAGCCACTCCCATCCGGCTAATACCCTGCTCGTCGAAGAAGCAAAAATTAGCTTTTTAGGCGATTTGGATCAAGCCCGAGAATCTGCGCCCCAACATTACACAGAAGTCAATTTAGCCGGCAAAACTGTCTTGCCTGGGCTATGTGACTTCCACATACACCTGGTAAATACCGCCGAAATGCTTGATGCTGTCGATTGCGAAACCGAGAGCCTCCAGGAGTGTCTGAATAGGGTTGAGATCAAAGCCAGGAATCTACCGACGGATGAATGGATCATCGGTTACGGTTGGAATCATAATACCTGGCAGCCAGCAGAATACGGCACGGCAGCCCAACTCGACGCCATCAGTGCTCAGCACCCGATCTTTTTGCACGCAAAATCGCTGCATGCTGCCTGGGTCAACACAAAAGCAATGCACTTTGCAGGAATCGATCGAAACACGCCTGACCCTGCAGGTGGAGTAATTATGCGGGATTCGTCCGGCGAGCCGACGGGCATCCTGCTCGAGAATGCTGCTTTCCTCGCTTCTGACTGCCTGCCTAAGCAAACTGTTGAACAAACTGCCAAAAAAATACATAAGGCGCAAGCCTATTTCCACAGCCTGGGGCTGACTGCTGTACATGATTTTGACCGGTTCGAGTCTGCCGAAGCACTGTTATGGCTGGCTGATCACGGTAAGTTGAAATTGCGGGTCAGCAAGAATTTGCCCTCAGAACAAGTTGATAGGGTAATTGCTGAAAATTGGCGCGAGAAACTTGAGCGCCTTCCTTTCCTGCAGCCCGGATGGTTAAAAGTGTTTGCCGATGGCGCTCTGGGTCCTCAAAGCGCTGCCATGCTTGAGCCCTATGAAGGTTCTACAAACAGGGGTATGCTGCTGGTAAATGCACGGGACCTGGCAGACCTGGGCATCAAGGCTGCCCAGGCTGGTTGGCCTCTTTCAGTGCATGCCATCGGTGATCAGGCTGTCAGAGAAGTCTTGGATGGCTACAATTTACTCAGGAAGATGGAGCTCGAAAACGGTTTACCTCCTCTGCCCCACAGAATTGAACATGTCCAGATCATTCATCCTGCCGACCTGCCGCGCATGCGTGATCTTGATGTGGTTGCTTCAGTGCAGCCCATCCACGCGCCTTCCGATCTATTTATCGCAGATCACCATTGGGGTAAACGCTGTCAATACGCTTACGCTTATCAAAGCCAGCTTTCAGCCGGCATCACTGTCCGTTTTGGTTCGGATTCTCCGGTTGAAAGTTTCAATCCTTTCCATGGTATCCATGCCGCGGTAACTCGTCAACGCCAAAACGGTCAGCCAGATCCGCAGGGTTGGTATCCCCAGCAGCGGGTAACCCTTCAGCAGGCAATCGATGCCTACACGCAGCCTTTGCCTGGAGATGGGAGGACAAATTTACTTGGAACAGGAATGCCAGCGGACTTTATCGTTCTCGACCATGATCCTTACCTGATGGATCCCAGTGCCTTAGCTGAACTTAAGCCGTCAATGACCGTTGTAGCTGGGGAAGTTGTTTTCAGCAGGTGATCATTTGGTTTCAAAAATTTTATCCGGAAATGTCTGCGATCAATCTGAATTGATTGGCTTCATTAACGGTCCAGTTCTGGCTCATGAACATCTGGATTGGTTTTCCAGCAAGTCCCGACTGTCAGAACAGTCCACTTTCTGTCTATTCTCCCAGGACCAACTGGAAGCAATACTGTCTGTGGCGCCAGATTCACAGGATTTCGCCTGGTTGCGCTTCTTTTTTGCCCGTCGAGACGGTAAACACCATTCGGATTTTAAAATCCTTTTGCAGCATGCCTTAAGCTGGTTAAAAGAACAGGGGATTACCCATCTTTACAGTTTGGCGATCAGTGATTGGTTCGATGTTTTGCTTCTTGAAAACGGGTTCCAAATCCAAAACAGCTTGATTTCACTAATTACCAGCCAGTTAACCGGTGTTACTCGAGAGTTATCGATAAACGCGCAGATCAGACCGATGCGGTTGAGCGATTTGGGAGAAATTTGGGAGTTGGACAAGCTCTGCTTTTCCACTCCCTGGCAGTTCAATCAAGCCAGCCTTGAGAAATGTTACCTCTTAGGCGCGTATGCCAGCCTGGCAACTATCGCCGAAAAACCAATTGCCTACCAGATCACCACCCGTTTCCTCGACTATCTTCATATTGCAAGGGTGGCAGTTCATCCTGATTGGAGAGGGCAAGGCATCGCAAAAGCACTTCTTTATGACTTGGAAGCTCATTTTGAGGATAACGAAATTGAATCGATCAGTGTCAACACGCAAGTCGACAATCTTTCTTCTTTGGGGTTGTATGCCTCACTAGGCTTCAAGCAGGAAGGAAATCTGCTTCCGGTCTATTCGCTTGATCTGACCTGATTTTTTAAACGACTATAATTGCCTAATATTTCTTGAAGGAGTCATTTATGACCACACTTAAAAATCAACGTGAACTCTTGAAAGCACAGCGCGAAAGCAAAAAGAAAAAGACGATCAATTCCATACTTGCAGTAGTAGGGGTTATTGCGATAGCTCTCGTTTCGTTATATTTTCTTCCACGCAGAGAGGTCAATGGTCCTTCCGTTGGCGATCCAGCGGCTCTTGTCAAAGTTGAGCAATTTTCCAACTTCACATGTTCCCACTGTCAGACCTTTGCCCTCGAAAGCGAAGCCGACTTTTTAAGAGATTACGTAGACAGTGGGAAAGTCTACCTGACCTACTTTAACTACCAGTTCCAGGACGATGATTCCAGCAAGGCAGCCGAAGCAACGTACTGCGCTGGGGAACAAAACAAGTTCTGGGATTATAAAAAACTGGTATATCAAAATGCCAGTTACGCGGGGGCTTTTGCTGATGAGAGTCTGCGCAACTATGCTAAAAATGTGAACTTGAACATGAACGATTTTGAAAGCTGCCTGCAGAGTGATCGTCAGCTTACGGTCATCGACGAAGGACGGCAATATGCACAGATGAAGGGCATTAATGCTACCCCTACTTTTTTGGTAAACGGTGATTTGGTCTACCAGAATGAATTAAGAGATGCTGTCGATGCTGCCCTGGCAAAGGCGGAAAATTAATCTTTCCGGGTATCCTGAACCTGCGAAGCGTTTCTTTATCTCATCATTCAGCTTGTGACTTGACCTCGTAGTAAGGAAATGAGAGAGATTGCTTCGCCTGATATGTAGGCGAAAACAAAATCAATAGGCAATGCCTAACGCATTGAGAATAAACACAATGAGCACAGCCAAAAATATTGCTGGTAAGAGGCTGCCTGTGCGAATTTTCTTAATCTGGAGTAAATTGCTAATGGCGATTCCAACCAGGAGAATACCCCCGGTTGCAGTCATTTCTGAAATTACGGCATCTCCAAAACCCTGCCCAATTGATCCTGCCAGCAGACTGATGGCGCCCTGGTAGATCAATACGACGGCTGCCGAAAACACAACCCCCACACCCAAAGTGGAGGCGAAAGCAATCGATGCAATTCCATCTAAGAGGGATTTTATCGCCAGCATCTGGAAGTCGCCGCTGATGCCGTCCTGGATCGAGCCTAAAATCGCCATCGGTCCAATGCAAAACAATAAGGACGCAGAAACAAATCCGGTTACAAATTTTTGAGACTCTCCCGTCAGGTTAGGATTCCAGGCAGCCAACTTTTGGTGGATGAGTTCCCCCAACCCATTCAGTCCCTCTTCAATTTTCAACAATTCGCCGATAACTGTGCCCACAACCAACGCAAAAAGCGGAATGAGCATGTTTTGCGTTTGCCCAAAAATGAAAACACCATAAGCAAGGGTAAAAAGACCCAAAGCAGAGACAAGTGTTTGGCGGGTCTTTTCAGGAATGCGGTTGCCCGCTAAGAGCCCGATCAGGCTGCCAACAATGATCGCGACAACGTTAATAATGGTTCCGGTCATGTGGGCTTATTCCCCGAGCCGGCTAGAATTTTTTAAAATTAGTAGAAAGCACAAACTGCTCAGGCGATTGAGGTATTGACGAGCATTGGGTGCTGCAACCTCCAGGCTATCGTAACCGGCATTCAGCTCTCGTTCAGCACGCCGAATCACTGCCCTGGCCATATCCAACGCTCCGGTTGTCTTGTTCTCGCCGGGGAAGATAAACCGGTTTGGCATCTCAACCTGTAAACGCAGATCTTCAAGAACACCCTCAAGTTCTACCAACTGGTTTGCAAAAAAACCAGGATCTTCAGTATGTATTTTTTCTGTGCCAATTCGGGCAGTAAAACTCATAAGGTGAGAAAGATTCTGTTGACAATTTTTCAAAACTTCGGCATCGTGATAATCCGGAAGGAAAGCTTTTGCCAGGCTCAACGCCGCACTTGCTTCATCTATTGCACCTAAAAGTTGGATGCGTGGATCGCTTTTACTTATGCCGCGCGCTCCAATTAAATCAGTATACCCAATTGGATTTTTTGCTCGTTGTTCTTCCATGCCCGATTCCTTTCCGCTCGGCTTAATGGTTATCCATTAATCTACGCCAGTGAGGATGTACCACTTGTGTACATCATTAAAGCGGTCAGCTGGGTTGTAAACAGGACCAAAACTGAGATCCTTGATGGAATCTTTTACAGCATAGTTGTAGATGGGGTAGAAAAGTGGTAAAGAAGGCAGATCCTCTTCGAAAAGCACCTGGAAGTTGCGGTACAAACGCGTGCGCATCTCGACATCAGGTGTCTGCCGGGCTTGTTCAAGGTAACTGCTGGCAGTGGTATTGGACCATTGCGCGTAATTTTGCCCGTTTTCGACTTGCGATTCAGCCCAAAATTGGTATGGGTCCGGATCTGGAGTGTCAGAAAGGTCAATATCAACCAGTGCCATCTGGTAATTACGGCTTTCCAGGTTAGCTACGACCTGATCATAAGGAAGAACAGAAATTGTGACACCAATCCCGATTTTTTCCCAATTTTGCCGCAAAATTTCAGCCAAAGCCTGGTGTTCGGTATCGTCTGGTACCAACAAATTCAATTCGATCAAGGTGCCATCACTGATAAAGCGTCCATTTTCAGCGAGGGTCAGCCCCATACCAGATAAAATTTGCCTGGCTCCATCGGGGTCAAAACGGTAGGAGGTCTGTTCGGAGTAATATGCCCAATTTCCCGGCATGATCGGTCCTTGAGCCAGAACACCCTGCCCTTTTAAGACATCATCGATCATCATTTGGCGGTTGACGCCAGCCATCAGAGCATTTCGGAATTCAGCTCTTTGTAAAATTGGGGAACTGGCGTTGCGCATGTTCAGGAAAACGATACTCAGCTTGGGTTGCCGGCTGGAATAAAGATTGAGACCAGTCTGGTTGAGCACAATTTCCAAATCTTCATTGCGAATCTTGGAGATCCCATCCACAACACCTTCCAGGTAAGCATCCAGAGCGGCTTTTTCGTCAGGATAATAACGGAAGTGGATTTCCTCAATAAAGGGGTCGCCATTAAAGTAGTATTCATAGGAAACCAGGTTGACCCCGGTTATGACACCATTCTCAGTTTCGAGGGAATCAAAACGATATGGACCAGATCCAACCGGTGCAAGGTTGAATGGATGGTCTACCAGCTGATCGATGCTCAGGTTGCCGAGTAGATGGGAAGGTAAGATCTGAAAACTCAAATAGTCCATAAAAGGGGCAAAAGCGGCAGGAAGTGAAAACTCAAGGGCGGAGTCGGAAATCGTACTGATTGTCACTGTGTTCCATAATTCCTGCAAGCTAATCGGAATGAGAGGACTCTGACTCTGCAAGAGAGAGATCGTGTAGATGACATCCTGAGTAGTCACCGGAGCACCATCATGCCAGACCGCATCGGTGCGCATATTGACCGAATAGACAGCACCATCTGCAGATACACTCCAGCTTTGGGCAAGGTCACCCACTGGCAATCCAGTGGAATCAAAGCGGATCAGGCTGCTGAAAAGCAGTCGGTTGACATCACGATCAACCTGGTTAAAGTGGTCAAGCATTGGGTTCAGACGCATAAACGAGCCAACCAATGCCTCAGTATAACTGCCACCGCTTATTGGGTTTGGCGTTACATCCACTTCTATCTGGGGTGTGCGTTGTTGGAAGAACAGGATGACGCCAACCACTAGTCCGGTGATAAAAACGATCAGCAATTGCCAGCGAAATTTTTGCATAAACAATAAAGACAACTCACGGTTTGGGTGAGTCGTCTTTTTTCTCCATAATCAACTTAGGATAACTTAGGAATTGTAAAGGAGACTTACCCCGATACAATTACACTAACCAAAACCAGAACCAGGAAAACAACGCTCAGGACAATGGTGATGTAAAACATCACTTTATCGATGCCGCGTCGTTGGGTGTAAACCCCACCAGAGTCGCCGCCGGCTAAACCGCCCAGGCCAATGCCTTTACTCTGCAGCAGAATGCTGGCAATTAATGCGATGGAAATGATAATGATGGCAATATTTAAGATCATTGAATTCTCGTCCTCCAGTTATTAACAGATAGATTATACCTCATCCACCATGTATGTCTAATTTGCAAAGAGTGATTATATCCATAATCCAGAAATCGTAGTGGAAATTGATATCCAGTTTTAGAAAAGTCTTTAAGATGCTGCATACATTTTGGCAGCCTTTCTTGAACCAGGCAGTATAATCTTGCTATTATGGAAGAACTGATCGTAGCCTTGCACATGCAC
>CAZDPK010000029.1:0-21259 GCA_964507335.1 uncultured Anaerolineaceae bacterium
CCCTTAAGGGGGAGGGTCCGTGAGCGCAGCGAACGGGGGTGAGGGTCAAGTTGGAGTAGTTATAAAATGCAGATTACCACGCAGCCTTTGGTCGATGCTCAACACGCAAGCAGTTGCAATGACAGAAGGAAGTGATCTGCCGTCCAATCGCGTGCTCGGACTGATTCAAACGATCAAAAAAGGAACGGTCAGTGCCCGTTCCGTACTTAAAAAAATTATTGTCGTTGCATTCTAAAAAGGTAGGTCGTCGTTTTCATCGAAATTGTCGTTCTCGTCGAAGTCGCCAAAATCGTTATTCTCTTCATCTTCTGAATCAGAAAGTTCCCGGCGAACCCAGAGAAGTAACATGTCGCCCTCTTCCACTGTGACGGCTCGTGCGGCGATGATGGGGTCTTCTTGTTTCAAACCAATGCGGTCCTTATATTCAAGGTACATAGTCTGTTTCCCAGCCCAGGCAGCCTGGCAGCGATCCAGCAACTTTTGCGCATCAAACGTGCGCAAGTTGGTAAACGCGGTATCGTAAAGATATGGACCTTCCAAAATTCCGTTGACCCAATTTAACGAACCTTCGTTGAAATTATGGTCAGACAGAGTCTGGAATTCCGGTGTAGGACCTTCGATTATCGTAATCTTATTGTTCATAGCGGTTCGAATGATACCATAAATAAAGGTTGCGATTGGTCGCATTTTTACCGGTTTTGCGGGGCTGCAGACACAGAAGAAGACCCACCAATTGGTGGGTCTTCTATCGAGAGCGATGTTGTTAATTATTGGCTGTAGCGTTCCAGAACCAGTTGTAGGCGTACCAACCACCGGTCTTAGCCTGAGTACGGATTGCAATGCGTACTTCTCCAGCCAACTCAGCTGGGATATTGAAGGTGGCTTCAATTGCACCGCCAGCACCAGTGTTGAATTCAGCGACCTGGATTCCGTTAATGCCTTGCGTCCACATCTTGCCCATCAAAACCGTGAAATCGGTGTCTGCGGGGAAGTTGATGCCGCTGATCGTTACGGTTGTGTCTTTCACCACAGCGGCAATACTGAAGCTTGGATATTTCACGACCGGCGCCGGGGTTGGCTCAGGTGCAGGCTCTACGGGAGCAGTCGTATTGTAGAACCAGTTAAAGGCATACCAACCGCCGGTCTTGGCGTCCAGCCGGATGGCGACCACTTTTTCAGCCGCTAAATCAACCGGGATCGGGAAGGTTGCTTCGAAGGCGCCTGTCTCACTGGAGGTCACCTCGGCTGCAATGATTCCGCCGACACCAAGTGTGCCATATTTACCCATGCGAACTACGAATTCGTGGCTCTTTGGGAAGTCCTTGGCGACAATGGTGACAGTCTTGCCGGCATCAACGGCTTTGATGCTAAAGGAAGGATATGCTTGAACTGGGGGCTGGGGTGGCACCGGAGGTTTTCCATCCGGCCAGGTGCCGTTTTCAGAATCATTCCAGAACCAGTTAAAGGCATAGTAACCGCCTGTCAGGCTCTCGATGCGGATGGAGATCATGGCACGACCTTGGAGCGCGGCAGGGATATCAACGGTGACTTGGAAGGAACCGCCAGCCGCGGAGTTGAATTGAGCAACTTCTATTCCGTTTACACCGCGTGTATTGTATTCACCCAGGAGAACCTTGAAGTCGAAGTTCTTCGGCATATCTTTTGTCAAAAATGTGACGGATACATCGGTTTTCACATCTGAAATGGTGAAACTTGGGTAAGATGCCTGGACTTTGCTGACACCGAAAAATGCTGGAAGAAGCAAAGTGATCGCCAGGAGGATTGCAAATAGTCGTTTAGTTTTCATTACCACTCCTTTACATAGTCATTAGGTAATTAGTCTTGTTTAAGATAGACGTAACAACTTCTCAGAAAGTTCCAACAACTATTGAGATTATACAACTTTGATTGAGGAGATTTCCAGTTAAACCTGATACCAGGAACAAGTATTGCGCGTAGACATCAGTTTGGATGGCAGAGCAAAAAATAAAGGGCAGGGAGATCGCATTATAATCAGTCGAATGGATTCGAAAAGCAAAAAAACAATAATGATTCTCATTGCAATAATTCTTCTGGGCACGCTCACCCTCAGTATTGTATTTGGAAACAAAATGGTTGCCCATATTCGCACCTGGGTAAGTGGGCGTAATAATGCTGTCATGGACTACATCCGCCATCCCGAAGAGCATCGCGATTGGGAGCTGGAACCTCTCTCCCGTTGTGGAGATGCGCCCTTCGTTCTCCCCACTCACGGTTTTATTGGTTACCTTTACAACGACTCTTTCACGCCGCTAAAACTGCACACCGGGTTGGATATCTTTGGTGGAACTGCGGTAGGTCAAACCCCG
This sequence comes from uncultured Anaerolineaceae bacterium, assembly GCA_964507335.1. GTDB lineage: Bacteria > Chloroflexota > Anaerolineae > Anaerolineales > Anaerolineaceae > Mesolinea. Next base: position 2,349 of record CAZDPK010000029.1, read on the forward strand.
ATTTACGCCCCTTATGACGGTTTCCTGACCCGAGAGAACGACTGGAAATCGAGCCTGATCATTCGCATTCCGGAAGACCCAATCAATCCTGAGCAACAAATTTGGGTCTACATGACCCACATGGCAGACGCACAAGGCAATTCGCTAATCGAGGTGGCTTTCCCGCCGGGAATCCGGGAGATTGCCGTCAAGCAAGGTCAACTGCTCGGTTACCAGGGAAATTATTCAGGTTATCCCGGGTCACCAACTGGAATTCATTTGCACATCTCTATCGTGAAAGATGACGGCAACGGCAAGTATCTGAACGAGCTGCAGATTGAGAATACGATTGACCCTTCGACCTATTTTGGTATGCCACTGAACGCTGCCAGCGCTCCAAAATCGAACCCAAGCTGTGACCCAAATGAATAGTTGGAAATTTTCCATTGCCTTGACTATAATTCCGTGGACCTGAGGTAAACGATGAAGGAAATAGTGACAAATGTATACATTGAACAAAATTCTCTCGGCTTGTTTACTGGGATTATTCAATCCGGGAAGGGTTTGGTCCTGATAGATTCACCTCTGAGACCGGTTGAAGGTGGGTTGTGGAAGGGTTGTGTAGACCAAAACGATGATTGCCAGGCATGTTACATGATTGTGCTGGACACGAATTACGACCGCTTGCTGAGTATCAAAGGAAGTGAATGTGTCATAGTTGCTCATTCTGGTGCCATCACACCTATTCGCAGTCGCACCCCCAGATTCAGCGAAGAATCTCAACAACATTATGAAAACCCTGAAACGGTTCTTACTGGAAGCAGAATGCTGCCGCCGGAAATCATTTTTGAGACTGATCTTAGTCTTCATGTGGATGGTTTACAAATCGATCTGGAGCATCACGCTGGCTCGAACCATGCAGGAATCTGGGTGATCGTTCCTGATCGTAAGGTTGTGTTTGTGGGCGATACCGTAGTGGTCGATCAGCCTCCATTCCTGGCTTATTCCAATCTGGAGACTTGGGAAGCAGACCTCGAACTCCTTTCCTCTGGAAAATATAAAGAATACATGGTGGTTTCCTCCCGAAGCGGTGTGGTCGATAGCGACCAGGTTAAGGCGATGACCAGGCAGGTTGTAAATATCCGCAAAACTTTTGAAGCCTTAAAAGAAAGCAATGCACCAATCGAGGACTGGCACGGAAAAATTCCGCAATTCCTGGCAAGATTCAGCCAGCTGGATCTATTTAACAGTGAACTCTTTTACAACCGTCTGCACTGGGGCATAACCACGTATTACGAATTTAATTGTCGCGAGAAAGGTTAACAGATGGATATTTGTTCAGGCTATGAACCCCTGATTGAGTTGACGAGGGGTGGAATTGTTGAGAGTATTCACCTTGGTGCCCTGGCTGCGGTGGATTCGGATGGTAATCTGCTAACTTCTTACGGAAATTCCGACATGGTCAGTTTCCCTCGCAGCTCGATGAAGCCTTTTCAAGCGCTGCCTTTGGTGGAAATTGGCGGAATGGAAGCATTTGGATTAACCGAGCAAGAGCTTGCAATCGTTTGTGCTTCTCACTCAGGTACCGATGAACATGTGCGAGTTTTAAAATCGATTCATCAGAAGGTTGGTCTGCAGGTCACCGATCTGCAATGCGGTGTCCATTGGCCTATAGATAAAGAAACCAGCTACCAGATGCGCTTAAACGGGCAAACGCCGGATTCGTATCGCCATAATTGCTCTGGCAAACACAGCGGCATGCTTGCCCAAGCCAAATTGCTGGGACAAAGCCTGGATGATTACCTGGCTCCGGTTCACCTGGTACAACAGAATATACGCAAAGCAGTTTCTTCGATGTGTGGGATTCATCGTGATGACATGATATTTGGCGTTGATGGCTGCAGCGCACCAGTTTATGCGATGCCCCTCGGCAGTTTTGCCTGGGCGACGGCGCGCCTTGTGGACCCGGTTGATTTGGATGAAGGACGCCAAACTGCATGCCGACGGATCACCGCTGCCATGATGAATTACCCTGAAATGGTGGCAGGTCCTGGGCAACTAGACAGTGTCTTAATGCGGGTGATGAATGGAAAAATGATCGCAAAGGGCGGTGCTGAAGGTTACCAGATGATCGGAATCATGCCTGGAGCAATTGCTGAAAATTCCAAAGGTATCGGAATTGCTTTAAAGATTGCCGATGGAGATCCTTCACGCCGGGCAACACAACGGATTGTGGTTGAAGTGTTGAAAGCGTTGGGTTTAGGAACTGAGATGGCATCTGAGGCTTTTTCCAGTTTTGACCAACCGATATTGCGAAATTTCCGTGGTATCGAAATCGGCAATGCCCGTCTTGCCAGACCGATCCAATTTTTCTCATAACCATGGACCTGAGTGAAACAGATCTTGCTCGCAGTGTAAAGCTGAAACAAGTCAGTCAACGGTTGTTCGAATATTTCGGCGAACCGGACTGGCACGATCCTCTACCCGCGGTGGACGAGCTGGTTTGCACAATCCTTTCACAAAACACCAACGACATCAACCGCGACATTGCCTTCAGAGCTTTGAAAGCACGCTATAGTTCTTGGGAAGAGGTGATGGATGCCGACCCGGTTGAATTGCAATACGTTATCCGTATAGCGGGTTTGGCGCAACAGAAAGGTCCGAATATCCAGGCAGCACTAACGGCGATAAGCAAAATAAACGGGAACTTTGACCTGGATTGGCTGAAGGAATTGGATTTCGAAGAAGCCAGGCATTGGTTGGTCAACCTGAAAGGGGTAGGACCGAAAACCGCCGCCATTGTGATGGTGTTTTCTTTGGGCATGCCGGCATTCCCAGTTGATACCCATATTTACCGGGTCAGTGGAAGGATCGGGTTGCGACCGGAAAAAATAAGTGTGGAAAAAACACACGAATATCTGGAGAATATTGGAAATCCGGCTGATTTTGGTCATTTGCATTTGAATCTTATCAGCCTTGGGAGGCAGTTTTGCCAGGCGAGGAAGCCAAAATGCTCCGGTTGCCCAGTTGTTGAGCTTTGCGAATTTCCTGATAAGCAGTTTGATTAGCCTGTAGGTGTTTGCATCAGCCAAGTTCTCCTGAAATAGAGAAAAGCGCCAATTGTGGTTGAGGCAGACCTCAACCAAACAAGCGTCGCACCGATTGTAGAGTTTTCATCTCCCCCCGCCAATTCTGATTGTGCCGGTGTCCTCACCGAGCATGTTTACTCGTCGAAGGGTTCTTCTGGCTTTCAAATGGATACAAGCCCCAGCCATACGACTTTTGTCGTGGCAGCCTTGCGCTTCTTCCTGATGCCAAGGCGTCGATAGTTATACCTATTGTCAGATTAAGTCGCCAAGCAGTGACCACGGTCCGGTCCAATTGATGCGGATGTTGCGGATCTGACCGATCAAAGCTTCGCTGCTCTCTACAAAAACCAGGCGGTTGGTCGGCGTGCGTCCGCGCCAGCGATCCTTTGATTTTCCCTCAAACAAGACAGGTTGCAGCTCCCCCAGGAACTTCTGGTTAATCTCGCCCACAACTTCTTTTTGGAGGTCTTCCAATGCTCGGAAGCGACGCATTTTTTCTTCGGCAGTCACATCATCCATCAGAAACTTGGAGGAAAAAGTGTTAGGTCGAGGAGAGTAACGCGCCAGGTGAGCCACATCCAGCTTTAGATCTGCCAAAAGCTGGTAAGTCTGGTCGAAAGCGGCTTCACTTTCTCCGGGGAAACCGACAATGATGTCCGTCCCAATCGAGACCCCGGGAATGCGATCCCGGATGCGGGCAACCAGATCACGGTAATCCTGGTTACTATAACCACGGCGCATCGCCTGGAGAATCTCATTGTCACCAGCCTGAACTGGCACTTCGATGTGCGGCATCACTTTGGGTAGGTTAGCGACAGCGTCGATTAAATCATTCGTCATCCAGTTGGGGTGGGAGGTCAGGAAGCGGATGCGTTCCAACCCCTCAATTCCGGATAACTCTGCCAGCAATTGGGGTAAGAGCACGCCATGTGCCAAATCGAGGCCGTAACGATCAACAATTTGACCAAGCAGTACCAACTCTTTGGCGCCATGCTCCACCATTACACGGGCTTCTGCCAGGATCTTTTGAGGCTCGCGGCTTTGTTCTTTCCCGCGCCTTCCTGGGATTACACAGTAAGCACAGGCATGGGAACAGCCAAGGACGATTGGCAAATTTTCTGACACGGTGTGGCGAGCTTCGGTCGTTACACCAAATTCAGCATCCAGGACATCATCCACGTTTTTGCGCCAAATTTCCGAACCAGCCTGGTCAATCCGGTTGCCAAGAAAACGCAGGAAAGGTTCGGGGTCGGATGGGGCAGCAAAAATGTCCACCCACGGGTAGCGTTTTTCCATGGCCGCGTTACCTTTGATACCGACCAGGCAGCCCATCAGCCCGATGATCAGATCGGGGTTATCGCGTTTCAGCGGGCGGAGGGAGTTGAGCCGCCCGAGGGCGCGGTCCTCAGCGCTCTGCCTGACAACACAGGTATTCAGAATGATCATCCCTGCCTCAGATGCATTCGTAGTTTCTTCAAGACCCAAAGTGCCCAAAGCGCGGGCAAGCCGGTCGCTGTCTGCGACATTCATTTGACAGCCTTCTGTCCAGATGTGATATTTCATAGGGCGCTATTATACCTGAATCGAAGGGCAGGTTTACGACATGGCGACCGGGTTTTGCATATTTTTGATTTAAGAAAAAGTATAATGATATAATCTCAACATTAAACAGGAGGTTGTAAGCATGGATTTTAAAATCACCGATTACAAACGTTGCAAAGTGGTAAAAGGGTTGGGACGTATCGATAGTGCGACTGCCCCTGATATCGAAAAAGTCCTGAACGAGTTAGTCGAAGAAAAAAAGACAATCATTTTGGACATGTCTGATATTACCTTTGTCTCCAGCGCCGGCTGGTGGGCAATTATCCGGGCTTACAAAGAGCTTCAAAAGGGGAACGCTGGGAAAGTCGTTCTGGCTGGTTTGAATGAGAATGTCAAAAGTTCGATGGACCTGATTGGGATTTTGCCCTACTTCCCAACTTATGAGAATCTTGTCGAAGCAGTTGCCGACATCTAAAACTTAATTACAACAAGAAAAAGCGGTCATTTGACCGCTTTTTCTTGTTAATGTTGGTCCCCACTTAGTGAAAATCAACGTAGGAGGCTGGTAAAGACGAAACCTATGATTACCGAACCTCGATTTGATAGGTGGCTTTTTCGCGTGTGACCGGGGTTATACCGGAAATCACCAGGGTGATCTCATCGGCTGAGCCGCCGATTTCTAGATTCAGCGTCAGTTTCTCTCCTGCTTCAAGCTGGTATTGTTCAACTGTAGGTTGGTTCCCGGAATAAATAACGCTGACTGCGAAAGATTGAGGCAGTGTATTTTGAACGCGCACAAAGCCTTCGGCTAACCATCCACCCTCATCAGTTTCCAGATCAGAGGAGTAGCCAATCGCATCGATTCGAAGGTCATCAATTGCCATACCTTTGCCGTTTACAGCCGCATCGGTCACGTAGTCTATTCGAACGGTCACCTTCTGTCCAGCATATTGAGAAAGATCAACCGCTTCATCGATCCAACCATCAGACTGACCGTTCCAGCCACAGCCATAGCTGTTGCCGGATGGGTTGAGGCTGGTGCAATTCTGAGAGTCCAGGATATCCCAATTAGTGCCATCGAGAGTCGCGGAAATGTAAGCGTAGTCGTAGTCCTCTTCGAGATCGTACCAGGTGTTGAACCGCAGCTCTGCGGGTCCGCTGACCTGACTCAGGTCAAACTCACGGGTGAGGCGCATGTTGGATTCATCGCCCAAATTTGACCAGAAAAAATACTCGCCGGAGGTGGTGTCAACAAAGGGCAACAGGTTGACAACTTCACTGCCAGAAAATTCTAGCGAATATGTGCCCGGGCAGGCGAGTGTGATGTAATCCACACCATATTGGTAGACATCGCCAGTGATGGCTGCAGGGCAATCATAGAACGTTTTCGTATTGTCAATCGAATAGGGAGAGTAGCTGATGTAGTCGTAACGTTGATTTTCGATACCGGTATCCTGAAGCATATTCGCTACAGCCCAATCGGCAAAGAACTCATTTCCGGTGTAAACCTTGCCTGTTGTAGGGTTTTGGATGTTCAAATCAGCGAAAACCTGATCCAGACTGGCAAAACCATTTTCGTCATGACTGACAAAAGCCATGGATGCATCCTCGCCGAACCGGTCCAGAAAATAGACCATAAAAAGGAAACTGGCGCCATAATGAGGGCCATTTTCACCGACATCGCCACCCCAATCATTCAACTGCATATCTGTATTACGCATGTATTCCCAGTCGAATCCACCGGCATCATAGCTGTTGACGTGTTCTGCCAACATCGAGAAACCTTCATTTACCCAGGATTCCTCGTTCTTATCCTGGTACCAATGAATCATGTGCTGGAATTCGTGCGCCATCGTGCCATAAATGTAGGAATCGTTCAGTGGGACGTTATCTGAGCTGAGCAGGAACATCTCGTGAGCATTGGAGAAAGGATGGGCATCCGGGTGAAGCTCGTCGGCCGAAGAGAAATATCCAGCCAGCGAATTACCCAATCCACCAGCATAGAGAACGTAAAAACGGGAGTCGCCGTCCACGCCAGGATTCCACTCCTGCCCAAAGAATTCCCTATTGGTTGGGATGATTTCCTGATCAAAGGTGCTGGCAAGTCGATCCAGGTCGGATCGGTTGAATTTGACACCATCTTCGATCCAAAAATAGATATTATCTCCGACGTATTGGAGCGTAGCACTGACCTGAAAATTCTCATTCGTGTCAGTATTAGACACCCAGAAATTTTTCTGCGCGCCAACATTATAGGGTGCATTTTCGTCGATCAAGACATCAGGAACACCGGGTTTGCCGCCCAGTCTGCCTACAAGGTCAATGGGGTCATTGATGGGCACAATGTTTTCGTTGAGAACATCAAGCGTTTCGTGGGCTTGTTCCAGCTGAACTGGTTCCAGGTTGATCGTTCCAGGGTCAATGGTGACTTCAGCGGTAGGCTCGCTGGTCCAGGTATCGGTCCATGGTTCAGTGATGGTGAAATCAGACTGTTCTGTACTGTATGATGATCTGGCGATGAAAACACCAGCTGCAGCCAGGCAAAGACAACACAAGCACAAAACCAGTGAGATTAGGACGATCGCAATGATCGGAATTGATTTGTTGGAGTTCATAAACCCTCGTACTTTCTGGTAGTGTTCTACCCGGTTGATTATACAACCTCTTATCTCAATGAAATTGTAAGCATAATCTTGAGCGGTTGGGATAGATTTTCTTGGGTTTCAAATTAATCCACCCGAAAAGTGGTTAGCCGTTCAGGGGAGGTTTGTTCACATTGCCAAAATCAACAAATGGAGCGAATGAAGTGAGGTCAATCTTTACGGTGGGAGCTTGTTACAGCTACATTGTGTTCAGGTTACAATTTACCTTCTATGAAACACAGGAATTTTTGGGTAAAACTTCGCAGACAGGGCCATATCCTGCTTCTTTTTGCTGCTATAGCGCTTCTGCTTTTTTCTTCCAATGTCCCCTTTGATGGCTCACCATCTTCGCTCAGCAATCTCTATCGTTGGGATGAATTTAACTTTGTAACCTGGGTGGCTTCAGCATTAGTTGACAAATTTTCGAATGCCACTTTGGGTCTGGAACACTTCATTAGCGATGATAGACAAGCCGAAATTGTCTTGGATTACCTAGACCAAATTGGTGAGGTGGAAGCACTTGAAATGCGCCTTGAAGAGCTTAATTCGGACCCCAATTTGAGGAAAAGAACAGGTGAGATAGCAGCTGTCGACACCCGGTTGCAGGATGAAACCAAGCGAATGCATCAATACGGACAGATTGCTGAATCGATCTTACAAAACCAGACCGAGCGAAGTCTGGTAGAAATGGGTTTTGGTATCGGCGGACAAATTCTTCCTCCACTGCTCTTCAGAGTGACGGATCTGCCTCTCAACCTGATCATTTCTCCACGGGAAATCATTGGCACGCTGCGAAGTGTAAGCCTGGAAGCAGGTATGGATGCCCTGGAGAAACAAACCCTCGAAGATGCGGTCTTTGAGCAGTTCGATCTATCTGCCTTAGTTGAGCCGGTAGGAGGGATTGGGGCTTACCCGACCATGGTCATGCGCACACGCAGTATCAACTGGCTTACAGATGTGATCGCCCACGAATGGTTCCACAATTACCTAAGCTTCTTTCCCCTGGGCTTGAGGTATTTTGAAAACAACACCATCCGCTCGATAAATGAGACCACGGCGAACCTGGCAGGCACAGAAGTGGGCAGGCGAGTAATGATCCGCTTCTACCCTGATTATGTCAGCCTGTTTTTTCAGCCAGGTCGCGATCCAACAACTGTCCAACCTGAGGGAATCCAACCAGCTTTCAATTATCGCAAACAAATGCGAGAAACCCGGCTTGTGGTTGATTATCTGCTCTCCATCGGCCAAGTGGAGCAGGCAGAAAGCTATATGGAAGAACGGCGCGAGTTTTTCTGGCAGAACGGTTATCGCATACGCAAGATCAACCAGGCTTACTTTGCTTTTTATGGCTCATACAATGACACTCCGGGGGGCGGGCCAGCAGGAGACGACCCAATCGGTCCAGCGATTCAACAGTTGAGAAAACAGGCGTCGAGCTTAAGAGGCTTTATAGATAAGATGAAGAGAATAACTTCATTTGAGGAATTAATCACTGAGCTGGAATAAGCGGATGCTATTTCAATTCTGGTTTTCGATGTTTCTTCATTTATAATCAAGACTAACACACTGACAGAGATGAAAATGGACCAAAAACAAATGATCTTTGGCGACTTGCCTACCAATCCTCTACTGATCGTAATCTCCGGACCCTCCGGAATTGGTAAGGACGCGGTAGTCGGGCTGCTGCGCAAGACCAATCTGGATACGCACTTTGTGATCACAATGAATTCCCGCTCTCCTAGACCGGATGAGGTTGAAGGGGTAGATTATTTTTTTGTTAGCCGCGATGAGTTTGAAGAGAAGATTGCTAATGACGAATTAATCGAGTATGCCCGAGTTTATTCAGACTACAAAGGTATTCCAAAATCCCAGGTAAAAGAAGCCTTTGACTCTGGAAAGGATGTGATCATGCGGCTGGACGTTCAGGGCGCAATGACCATTCGCAGGCTCTGCCCTGATGCAATTCTGATTTTCCTGACCGCCAGCAGTCGTGAGGAATGGATCAATCGCCTGCTTGAGCGTCGAAGTGAGACGCCGGAAGAGCTCGAGTTACGCCTGTGTGTCGCAGCGAAAGAGTATGAGCTAATCGATCAATTCGATTACCTGGTAGTCAACTCAGACCAACATCTTGAGCAAACCATTGCCGACATTCAGGCAATAATCAAGGCAGAACACCTTAAAACGCATCCTCGAAAAGTAGAATTATGAGCGATTTTCAATCCAACCAGGAACAACCTGAGAACCAGGCTGTCTCTACACCGCCATCTCCACAGGTTGTTAAAGGACCAAAACGCGACAAACCTATTTTGACCTTCGTTTTGATTGGGCTCACGACACTTTTTTACCTTGCCCAGGTAGTGGTCAAACAAATTTACGGATTTGACTTGCTCTTTTATTTGTTGGGTAAGGTCAATGAGGCGATTTTGCTTGGTCAGTTTTGGCGATTGATCACACCGGCATTTTTGCATGCCTCACCTCTTCATCTTCTGGCAAACATGTATGCGCTCTACATATTGGGGCGCTCGAACGAGACCGTCAACGGACATCTGCGTTTCGGCTTGCTGTACCTTGTTAGTGCTTTTGGCGGCAATGTGCTGTCTTTTGTGCTGGGAAAGTACAACTCGCTGGGGGCATCGACCGCTACCTTTGGACTTTTAACTGCCGAGGCTGTTTTTATCTGGCAGAACCGTGATTTTTTTGCCAATCGAGGGCGAAGCAATCTGGCCAATATTGCCATGATTTTTGCCGTAAACCTGATGATCGGATTGAGTGCCGGTAATGTAATCGACAATTGGGGGCATTTGGGGGGCGCAATTGCTGGTCTCTTTTTTGCCTTTCTGGCTGGAACACACTGGTCGGTTGAGAGAGTTAATGGTGTTCCAACTTTTATAGACCAACGTACAACAAAAGACGCCTGGCTGGCTTTTGGGCTGGTGTTTTTGGCATTCGCGGTCATTGCTGCTATCCCATTTTTTGGTAATTAAGAGGGAGTTCAAGTGAAAGAATTTCTGAAAAAAGACGCTGAACTTTCACAAAAGTTGCTTATTGCAGAGGATAAACGCTTCATCCGCTCATTTCTGGAGGCGATTAGTCATAGCTGCGATTCCTGGTATTGGCTGATTGGACTGGTAGTGATTTGGGCAGCCACAGAAGGAATGCCCCGCCAAATGGCGATTTTCACCGCTTTTGGGTTGGTGCTGTTGGCAGTAGTGGTGTTGGCTGCCAAATTCCTGTTCAAACGACCCCGTCCGGAGGGTGAATTCGGGCAGATCTACCGGATCACCGATCCGCATTCCTTCCCTTCTGGTCATGCTGCAAGAGCCATGGCAATTGCTTTCATATTCTCAACCCTGGGCAACCCTTGGTTGACGCTGCTTGTTTTTGTCTGGGTGTTCTTAGTCGGTTATTCACGAGTTGCCTTGGCACTGCATTATGTCTCAGATGTTATCGTAGGTTGGCTTATAGGATTGTTGAGCGGTTGGCTGGCGATGCTGCTCTTCCCGATTTTTGTCAAGTTGGTTGGCGAATATTTTCCAAAAATTCTATAACTGATTTTGTGCAGGGGATGGCTTAAAAAAAAGAGACCATTACTGGTCTCTTTTTAGTCTGATCTGTTCTACGCCAAAATCATGCCACTTTGAGCCGGGATGGTGATTTGATTTAGAGCGTTGTTTTCAACGGTGATGGTGTTTTCACCAACTTGATCCTGCAAAACGGTTTGTTCCTCGAAAGCGCCATTCAGGTTGATCGTAACGGTTTGTGGGCGGTCATCGGCATTGATCACAACCAGCACTTTTTCTTCGTACTCCTGCCTCAGGTAAGCCACAACATGTCCTTCTGCAAACACAGTTTCATAGCTGCCTGTTCGTAAAACGGGCATGGAATGTCGTATCATGATCAGCTCACGAACGAAGTCATGTAGATCTTGATTCCATTGGCTCTGATTCCAAGGGAAGCTTGCGCGATTCAAGGGGTCACGTCCGCCAGTCATGCCAATTTCATCGCCATAGTAAACGGTTGGAGCTCCGGGGTAGGTCATCATGAACAGGTACGCCAGTTTCAGACGGCGAATATCACCTTGCACCAGACTGAGAAAGCGGGGCATATCGTGGCTGTCGAGCAGGTTCATTTGCGCGTAGGAGAATTCTTTGGGGTAAATCTCCAGAAGTTGGGTGGTTCTGGCAGCAAATCCCTTGGCGTCGACTGCGTGGGGTGCGTGCAGACCCATCATACCCTCAGCCAATTTGTGGTCGGTCATGTGTCCGCCAAAAAATGCAAGGATAATGTGGGTGAGCTGGTAATTCATGACTGCGTCAAACATTTTGCCAGAATTAAGCCAACGTTGGGCTTCACTGGGAATTTCACCAACGATATACGCCTCAGGGTTGGCGGTCTTGACTACATCCCGGAATTCCTCCCAGAAATTGTCATCGTCGATCTCGAAGGGCACATCCAGGCGCCAACCATCGATCCCTTTTTCAACCCAGTAACGAGCTACACCCATGATGTATTCACGAACCTGAGGGTTCTTCACGTTCAATTTGGGCAGGGCAGGCAGGTTCCACCAGCAGTCATAATTTGCTTTACTGGAGTAAGCATTTAGCGGAAGACACCTTACGTTGAACCAATCGTAGTAGGGGGATTTATCACCCAATTCCATGATGTGATTGAAAGGGAAGAATCCGCGGCTGGCATGATTGAAGACACCATCGAGTACGATGCGTATGTTGCGTTTGTGCGCTTCTTCAAGCAGGGTAAAAAATGCCTTGTCCTGACCTAAAAGCGGATCGACCTGATAGTAATCGAAAGTGTGATAGCGATGATTTGAAGCCGATGAGAAGATCGGGTTGAAGTAAATGGCATTAATGCCGAGATCTTCCAGGTAATCAAGTTTTTCATAGACACCCATCAGGTCGCCGCCCTTGAAACCATCAGTGGTTGGCAGGCTGTCCCAGGTTTCGAAGTTGCCAGGTTTATTAACCTGGTTGCTCCAGGCGAACCGATCGGGGAATATGTGATAGAACACAGCGTTTTTTACCCAATCAGGGGTATGGTCGTGGTGGTTAGTCATAGCTTTCTGTTAAAACCTCTATTCATGTCAAGATAGATATTTAGTTAATGCATCAACTAATTTATCATAATGTATAGAAAAATACCAGATTGTGAATCACGTCAATTTTGCTGTGGTAATATGACGATTTTGTTCCTATGTGTACGGTTTGTTTTGGAGATAACGACAAAACGATTAATATTGAGGTTGAAAAAAAAGCCTGTCTGAATTATCCTTCTTGCGGGAATGGTTAGGTCCTGGTGGGCTTCCTGGTCTTCAAAATCAGTGTCGGGTCGGAAGAGCCGAGGTGGGTTCGACTCCCATCCATTCCCGCTCATGTGAGGCATATTTGAAACAAAAACATCTACATCTTTTGCTTTCTGTCTTGTTATTCAGCCAGTTATTTTTGGCAGCCTGCACGGCGATCGTTCCATCCGCTACGCAACCTGTTGAACCAACCCTGGCAAGGGCGACTGCAACCCCTGCTCCAACCCAGGAGATTACAGAAACCGCAGCGCCAACAACCACGCCGGTGCCGACAATTGCGATTACGGATAAGCTGTTGAAGGGTTTGAACATTACGATTCGACATCCTTTCTACGATGCCAGCGACGAATTCAACCAAATGATCCGTGACTTCAACCTGAATAACTTATGGGGAATCCATGCCACCGGTGTCTTATCTGGAGGTACACCCGGCCTTGCTGACGATCTGAACGCAGGTCTGGTGGATGACGACCTGGTAATCGGAATGGGCACGGACCTCCTGGCAGCCCAACCTGACACGCAATTCATAGCCCTGGATGACTATGCCCGGGATGATAAATTTGGCGTGACTAACTTGTTTGATCCCGGATCGCCATTTTCAGCGTTTACCCCCCGATTTGGAGATTCACTCCACTTTACTATTCCCCTCGCGTATAATGCCGGAATTTTGCTCTATAACCAAGACTGGGCTGGAGAACTGGGTTTTACCAGCCTTCCCGCAGACAGAGCTGGTTTATTGAGCCTGGCTCAGGCTGCGAAGGATGCCAACCAGGTTGATGCCAATTATTACAACAATGGAACTGGTGGACTGTGGCTTTCCCAAGACGCACTTTCTGCTCAAAGCTGGTACAGATCCTATGGCGGAGAATTCCAATTAGAGGATGGTTTCTTTGTGCCACAACCAGAACCTCTACTGGCTTCGTTTTACTTCCTGAAATCAGCTTTCGATGCAAACCAAACCTGGATTGGGTTGGAGTCTAGCTCTTATCGGTACTTCTCTGATCGTTATGCCGTCATCACTGAGGGCTCCTTGGAAAGCCTGCCATTCCAGGCGGCTTACCAGCAATCCGGCAATTTTCAGGACAACTGGACCACACTCAGTTATCCCGGTTTGGATGGTGAAAACTACCTTGTGCTCGAGCCGCTTTCTTTCGCTGTTCAACGATCAGACTCCAATTCAGAATTGGCAGCCTGGATTTTTGCGCTTTGGCTGATGGAACCTGCTCAGCAAGCCCGCCTGGTTGAGATCCACGGTCTTTGGCCTTCGACCGGTGAGCCCAGCCTAATTGCCCCTGAGTATGCCAGTGCGCATCCTTATTGGGCAGCAGCTTTGAATAGTGATCCGAACATCACCGTCGTGCCAGACAGCGCAGATTGGGCGTCCGTCCGTCTGGTCTTTCAGGATGCCTACAAGCGCGTTTACAACCTGGATGCTGAGTACTTTTTGAGTATATTGGATGTATTTGGGCAAACAACCCAGATCAATAAGGAGCAGCGACCTTGAGCGAGTTACCCTTTGTCGAAATTTTCACCGATGGCGCTTGCAGCGGCAACCCTGGTCCCGGTGGATGGGCGGCAATTTTACGCTCTGGCAGTCATGAAAAAGTGATCAGCGGCGGTGAAAAAGAGACCACCAACAATCGGATGGAGGTCACAGCTGCCTTGGAAGCCCTGCGTTGCCTCACCAAGCCTTCTCGTGTGAGCTTTCACACCGATTCATCTTATTTACTAAACGGGTCGACAGCTTGGCTGGCGGATTGGAAGAAGCGCGACTGGAAACGCAAACACGGACAGCTGCAGAATGTTGATCTCTGGAAACAAATGGATCTCGAACTGGCGAAACACCAGGTGGAATGGGTGTGGGTCAAGGGTCACGCCGGCAATTGGTTGAACGAACGTGTGGATGAATTAGCAAGGAAAGCAATACCCATTTAATTTATCTTTGCGATAATCAAATTGGGGTTGACTTAGTTTTCGATTTATTTTTTATATAGAGGAAAAAGGTGGCCAAGAGCCTGCATTGTCAAATGACTGCACCCACCTTCGCTCCGCCAAATGTTTTCCATATGACTTAATGGAGGGAGCAAGCCCCCTCCGTACGGTGGGGCTTTGGTCTTACCGCGAACTCCGGACTATAAAAAAAATTGGGAATGGCGCAAGACCATTCCCTACGGATTTCTACTCTGTAACGATTAAGTATTGCTATTTTTCTTCTCAAAATTTTTCAACCTGAGGCTGTTGGTGACAACAAAAATGCTGCTCAGTGACATTGCACCTGCTGCAAACATAGGGTGGAGCAAGCCTGCGGCTGCCACGGGAATCAGGATGACATTGTAAATAAACGCCCAGAACAAGTTCTGCCTGATCGTTCGCAGCGTACGTTTCGAAAGCCTAACAGCTTGTGAGATCGAAAGCGGATCGCCGCTGATCACCACCACAGATGCCGAAGCAATTGCCACGTCCGTACCAGTACCAATGGCAATGCCGCTGTCAGCCTGGGTCAGGGCAGGGGCGTCGTTGATGCCATCGCCAACCATTGCCACTTTGCGACCCTTCTCCTGCTCTTGCTTGATGATGCTGGTTTTGTCACCCGGCAGCAAATCGGCGAAAATTTCGGAAATGCCAGCCTGTCTAGCGATCGCTTCTGCTGTTATCCGGTTGTCTCCGGTCAACATACCAGTAGTCAAGCCCGCTTGCTGAAGTTCTGCCACAGCTTGTTTGGAGGTGGATTTAAGCGCATCGGTGATACCGAACAGACCCTCAATAGCGTTTTCGATTGCAATCAGGACCACAGTTTTTGCTTCGCTTTCCAGTTTAGCCATCTTTCCGGTTATTTCATTCGAAATTTCGAGCTTCTGGGAGGTAATAAAGCGGCTGTTGCCAACCAATACAGTCTTGTCATCAATGGTTGCACGGATGCCTTTGCCAGGATAATTCCTGAAGGCGCTCAGTGTGTGCAATTTCAGGTTGCGCATAGTCGCTTCAGCTACAATTGCATCTGCCAGGGGGTGCTCACTGCCGCTTTCAGCGGAAGCAGCCAGGTTCAATAATTCTTCATCACTGTAACGATCTGATAGCGATTGTATGTTTGTCAACTGGGGTCTGCCAACCGTCAGTGTGCCAGTTTTATCAAACAACACTGTGTCAGCTCCGCCGGTTGCTTCCAGCGCTTCCCCGGATTTGAAAAGGATGCCGAGTTCGGAAGCTCGACCAGTGCCTGTCATTACAGCCGTAGGTGTTGCCAGTCCCATGGCACAAGGACAGGCAATCACCAAGACAGCCACCGTGTTGATGATAGCGTTTGCCAACGGTGTAATGGTGCCGTGCATGGTCTGGTCGGCTGGAACTGGGATGACGAAATACCACAGCACAAAGGTCAAGACCGCGATAGCGATCACAATTGGGACAAATACAGCCGAGATCTTGTCTGCCAGTTGTTGGATGGGGGCTTTGCTGGTTTGGGCATCTTCTACCATCTTGATGATCTGGCTCAGGAAGGTATCACGACCCACTTTTGTGGCTTTAAAAACAAGCCGGCCGTTCTTATTGAGGGTTGCCCCATAAACCTCGTCACCGGGGTTTTTATCGACCGGTTTTGATTCGCCGGTGATCATGCTTTCATCAACACTGGAGTTACCCTCGGCAACAACGCCATCGGTGGGCAGTTTTTCACCCGGACGAACTACAATCAAATCACCAGGAACCAGGTCACCGGAATCGATTTCCACCTCTTGTCCTGCCCGCAGGATGCGTGCTTTGGTGGGTTTCAGGCTAAGCAGTTTTTTGATTGAATCACCGGCACCTGATTTCGCTTTCGTTTCAAGGTATTTTCCAAGCCTTACCAGCGTGATGATTGTAGCTGAGGTCTCAAAATAAACCATACCGGGCAGGATTCCAAGCATCACGATTACAGAGAAAAAATAAGCCACAGAAGTGCCCAAGGCAACCAGTACGTCCATGTTGGCTGAGCCATTTTTCAATGCCTTCCAGCCATTAACATAATAGGAACGCCCCACGTAAAACTGCACAGGGGTAGCCAGGGCAAAGAGCACCCAGTTCAACCAGGGAGCTTGGCTGATAATGGCAGGTAGCAGTCCGAATTCGCTGCCCATCTGCAGAATAAAGAGGGGGATTGTCAAGATCAAGGAAATTGTAAGCAGACGTTTTTGTTCCTGGATCGCTCTTAGGCGAGCTTTTGATTCAGGGTCGTCCAGATCTCGGTCGGTTAATGTGGGTGTAAAACCTGCCTTCACGACCAGATCCATGATTTCGGTGATATTGGTGATGGTTGGTACATAGACAAGATTCAGCGTTTCAGCGACCGGGTTTGTCTTGCTCGAAATGATGCCTGCTTTGTTCTCGAGATTTTTTTCAAGACGCTGGGCATTGACCGGGTCAGTTAACTCTGGAATGGAGAAGACGGCTTCGCCAGTCGCGACATCATAACCGGCGTTTTGGATGCTGCTGACTAAATCGTTCAGGACAGTAGTGTCACCATCGTAAGTGACAGCGACGCGCTCTGAAGAGAGGTTGACCAATGCCTCGTCCACCCCCTCTGTCCGTTTTAAGGCACGTTCAACCGTGACCGCGCAGTTGGCGCAGGTCATCCCTAGAATGGGCAGATTGACGTGTTCTTTTTCGTTCATACCGACGCCGGATATCCGATGGCTTCCAATGCTTGGCGAATGGTCTGATCATCTGCCGGAGCTTCAAAATCGACAGTCAATGAGAGTGATGCCAGGTCAGCTTCTGCAAACTCGACACCTTCAATTGCCAGCATGGCTTGCTGGATACGATTGACACAGTGCATACAGTGAATGTTTGGGATAGAATATGATTTGGTTTCCATAAAAACCACCTTTCGTTATATTGTTGATGGTATTATCAGTCATTATTGTATAAATTTTATATGTAAAAATCAAACAACTGTGAAACGACAAACAACGCAACAACCCTCTGCTGTCATCCTTGACATGGATGGAACCTTCTTCTTAGGTGACGCCCTTTTACCGGGTGCGCTTGAATTGCTTGATTGGCTCAATAAAAAGGGGATCAAGTTTACCTTTTTGACGAACAACACCTCCAAAGGCAAGCCGGCTTACGTGAATTTCTTGACAGGTTTGGGTGTAAACCTGGATGATGCCCATATCTACACAGCCGGGGATGCGACCATCAGTTATCTACAGAGTCATTACCCAGAAAAACGCGTCTTTTTGGTTGGTACCGAAAGCCTGCGCAGCAATTTCCTCGAAGAGGGAATAGCATTAGTGGAGAATGATCCGGATGTGCTTGTTTTGGGTTATGACACTGAACTGACCTACCAGAAACTGGTCGATTTTTGCCTGTACCTCAGGTTCGGGCTGCCTTATATTGCCACGCACCCGGATATTAATTGCCCATCACCAATTGGACCCCTGCCGGACATTGGATCATTCATGGCGCTCATTCAAACCAGCACCAGCAGGATACCAGATGTGGTTCTAGGCAAACCTAACCCCGGCATTGTGCAGGAGCTCGCAAAGCGCTGGGGTGTGAATTGTAGCGAGATGCTGATGGTGGGAGACAGGCTGTACACTGATATCGCTTTGGGCAAGACGGCGGGAGTAAAAACTGCCCTGGTTTTAAGTGGCGAGACCAAGCGTAATGACATTCCTGATAAAAATTTTCAGCCGGATATTATTTGTGAAAATTTGGCAGATCTGCTGCAAGTTCTCTCTAGTCAATAAACTACTATTTGGAGGAATCATGGAAAAAATTGGTGGGGTTTTTGGAATTATCGGTGTGCTCAGCATTATCTTTTTAGCTTCACGTCCAGTTCTGCAAGTCATAGTTCAGCAATTCCGTTCGCAAGGCAAGACGGTTCCCAATCTGCTTAATAAAGTGTACCAATTCGTGATGAGAACACATCGCTATGCAGGATTTTTGGCAGTGGGGGCAATTGTGCTGCACTTTTTCCTGCAATATCGGCAGTATGGTGTGATTCCAGTGGCGGGTTTAGTGGCTGCTTTGCTATTGTTGACGCAATCCGTTTTGGGTTTTGGACTGACCAAGCAGAAAGATAAAGAACGACGCCAAAAGATGGCGCTGCTTCACCGCGCGATGGGTATGTTGATTGTTGTGGCAGTTTTAGTGCATCGCATTGTGGGGTCGTTGACAGAATAACGGCAAGACATACTTTGAAAACACCAGATTTCCTTTATCGTAAATGATTGGATAGTGAGAAGAAGTACTGGTAAGGCGAGATTGCGAACGCTACTTCATTGGCTGAAAGCTAATGTATCCCATCCTCGATCCGCCTTGCGATGCAGACAGATTGGTATCCGATTAATATCATTGGTCTTA
>CAZDPK010000030.1:0-5776 GCA_964507335.1 uncultured Anaerolineaceae bacterium
AGGATGAGTTAGTAGTGGTTAAGATTAAGTAAAGAGATGCTTATAGTTTTGTAAATTAATTATTTTTGCCTTGCAGTAAGATACAATTGTTAACAAGTTCTGTTGCGATGATTTATTAATCGGTTTTTTTTCGCTTCAAGACCCATGGAGGATACATGGCAGAAAAAATTTTAGTCGTCGATGATGAAGTCTCACTTCAAGAGACCTTAACTTACAAGCTTCAAAAAGAGGGTTACTTAGTTGAGGTTGCGGGAGATGGTCTGACTGCACTCGAGTTGGCCCGTTCGACGAATCCAGATCTTGTGATTCTGGACGTGATGCTCCCCGGCATGGACGGTTTTGAGGTTTGCCGTACTCTCCGGCAAGAAACCAATATACCAGTGCTGATGCTGACAGCACGCGACGACGAAATTGACCGCGTGGTTGGGTTGGAGGTGGGAGCTGACGACTATTTACCCAAACCATTCAGCATGCGCGAGTTAATTGCACGGGTGAAAGCCTTGTTACGTCGGGTGCGCCTGATCCGCGAGGAGGTTGGCGCCGCTGCTCAGGAGGGCAATTTATCCCAGATCATGACATTTGGTAACCTGGAAATTGACATGACCCGCCGTGAAGTCCGTCTGGATGGCGTAGTAATACCTTGCAAACCCAAGGAGTACGATCTGTTGACCTTCATGGGGCAGCACAAAAGTCGTGTGGTTACTCGAGAATTGATCCTGGAACGCGTGTGGGGCTGGGGCTTCATGGGCGATTCCCGCACGGTGGATGTGCATATCCGCTGGCTGCGTGAAAAAATCGAAAAAGTACCAGAAAAACCAGAACGCATTATTACAGTTCGAGGAGCGGGTTACCGTTTCGAAGGGTAAAAAATGAAACCGCGCTTTCACTTGCGCATCTTATGGCCGTTCATCCTGATTTTAGCCCTCAGCCTGGCTACTTTGGCCTTTCTATTGCCTTTGGTGCAAGACGCGGTTTTTCAGCAGGCAGCTGAAACAGGCAAACAGGCAAACTATATTCCAATTTTCGCCCTCGTGTTTTTGATTTTGGCAATCGGATTGATGGTTGGCTTGCTCATCAACATCTATTCCATCAACCAACACCTGAACGTTCTTGAAGATCTGACCGATGCTGCTAAAGAACTGGGCGAGGGACGATTTAGAGAGATAGATATACCGAGCGATGTCGGTAGTCTGCCCGAAATCCAGGAATTGGCTGAGGCATTGAAAAGTACTGCTTATCAGACTGAAGAACAATTCAACGCTCTGAACGAAGAGCAGGCAATGCTTTCGGCGGTGCTGGATCACATGACCGATGGTGTGTTAATTGCCGATGACAATGGAAAGGTACAGTTGCTCAACACGGCTGCTGAGTGGCTATTCAAGATTGAAAATGAGCAGGCGATTGGTCGCTCAGTTGTAGAAGTGATGCGGCATTACAGCTTGGTTGAATTGTGGGAAAAAACAAAAAATGGCAACCCAGAGACAATCACAATGGAATTGGGCTCTGCTCATAAATACCTGCAAGTGGTCGGTATTAACCTTGAAAAAGATTTACCCGGACGTACAATGTTACTTTTCCAGGACCTTACCCAAACCCATCAGCTGGAGATCATACGCCGGGACTTTGTCTCCAACATCTCTCATGAATTGCGCACACCAATTGCCGGTCTTAAGGCGATTAGCGAAACCCTGTTAGATGGAGCTTTGGATGACCCGCCAGCGGCACGCAAATTCCTGGTACACATGGATAATGAGGTCGACAACCTCATCCAGATGGTCAATGAACTGCTGGAGCTCTCCCGCATTGAATCAGGACGTTCAAACTTTGAATTTAGGAAAAATGAACCTTGCGAACTTATCAAAAATGCCTATGAACGGATGTTTTTACAGGCAGAGAAGGCGGGAGTGACGCTGACTCAAGAATGCCCGGTAGATCTACCGCAGGTCTCTGCTGACCGGGTGAGGATATCGCAGGTATTTATCAATCTCATCCACAACGCCATCAAATTTACACCAAGCGGCGGACATATTCATTTAACTGCCTGGCGGGATGACAATAAAGTGGTCTTTATGGTACAGGATAATGGCGTTGGGGTCACAAAAAAGGATCTGAAAAGAATCTTTGAGCGATTTTACAAAGTCGATCGGGCTCGCTCAGGGGGCGGAACCGGATTGGGTTTGTCAATTTGTAAGCATATTGTTGAATCGCATGGTGGGCGGATTTGGGTGGAAAGCGTGGAAAACGAAGGCAGTCGATTCTTCTTTTCAGTACCGGCGACGGTGGGCGGTACCTTTGCTTAACCTCACTTTTGCCTATTCAGCTTGCAGTACAATTAACCACCGCAATTTTGCGGATTTTTGGAGGCATTAATGTCCCGATTCACATTAGACCAGGAAATTCGACTGGTACAGGATGAAATTCTCTTAATGGGGAGCCTGGTGGAACAGGCAATCCTCAATTCCGTCGACGCCTTGCAGCGGCGTGACGCAACTGCTGCTCAGCGTATTTATGATAACGATCGGAAAATAAACGCTAAACACCATGCAATCGAAAACCATATTTTGATCACATTTGCCACCCAAAGCCCGTTGGCAGGTGATTTGCGCTTTTTGGCAGCTATGATGGAAGTCAATACCGAATTGGAACGCATCGGTGATTATGCCAAGGGGATCGCGAAAGTCGCCATTCACCTGGCAGATACCGATTACCCTATCCCGATCCGTGAAATCCAACAAATGGCTGATCTGGCTACTTCAATGCTGCATCGCTCTTTGGGCGCCTTTGTGGCAGGAGACATAGCTGCTGCTTATAGCATTCCTGAAGAAGACAATCAGGTAGATGAATTGTATGAGAGCCTCTACCGAAAAATTGTGGAAGGGATGATTAAAAACCCCGACACTATCGACTTGGGAAACCAGGTGGTATGGGTCATTCATAATCTGGAGCGAACCGCAGACCGTGTCACGAATATTTGCGAACGGGTGGTCTTTATTGTGTGTGGTGAATCGGTTGAATTCGATGTTTCTGATGACGAACATATTGACGAGTAGAGATCAACAAATATCTGAATTTAAAAACGCGCGATGAGCGCGTTTTTTCTTTCCTGTTCATGCATAGAGCTTCCTTTGCGGGAAATTGTCTGACAAATCCTATAGAGATTGTCAAAGATTACGCTATAATCACAATTATCTACACAAAACTATACAAAATACCTATTGTGTTTGATCTGATTTCAGGAGGTGGCAATAGTGTTAAGACCAAATGATACGAAAGGTAAGTTGATCGTCGTTGAAGGCATTGACGGATCGGGCAAATCGACCCAAATCGATCTGCTCTACAAATGGCTGCTTTCCAAGGGCTACTCTGTTTATTTCAGCGAGTGGAATAGCTCAGCCTTAGTAAAAAGCACCAATAAGGTTGCAAAAAAATCTCAAGCATTTACCCCCGCAACCTTTAGCATCCTGCACTGCACCGACTTTGCTGACCGCTGGGAGAACAGCATCTATCCCTTGCTCAAAGCAGGTGTGATCGTATTGGCAGACCGCTATGCGTTCACCGCCTTTGCGCGCGACATTGCCCGAGGGAATGACCCGCAGTGGGTGCGTGATATGTATTCTTTTGCCTTCATGCCTGACGCAGCTTTATATTTTAGGGTGCCGCTGGACATTGCCGTCGATCGGATTACCGGAGCAAGAGCACAGTTAAAGTATTACGAAGCCGGCATGGACTTGGGTCTTTCGGATAGTTATGAGGAGAGCTTCAAGCTTTTCCAAGGTAAGATTCTGAATGAATATGACAAAATGGTCGATGAATTTGGTCTGACGATGATTGATGGCACTCTGCCAGTGAAAGAGCAGCAGAAGAAAGTGCGGGCGATGATCAAGCGCGTACTGGAAGGATTTGAGGGGTTGCCGAATCCAGACAAACAAGCCATTGCTGTTGATAACCCACAAGCAGGAAAGAAAAATAAAAAAGGAGGGAAATAATGGCTAATCCAGGTTTTTATGGTGCTGGTTTTCCCTATCGTGACTTCGGAAAACTTCCAGGCAAATTGATTGTTTTAGAGGGTACCGATGGCGTTGGCAGGTCAACCCAGGTGAATATGCTGCGGCACTGGCTGGAAGAAGAGGGCTATGCCGTCGCTGATACCGGCTTGACCCGCTCAGAGCTGACTGGTCCAGGGCTGGATGCTGCCAAGAGTGGACACACACTTGGTCCGATTACGATGAGCCTTTTTTATGCTGCCGATTTTGCTGACCGGCTTGAGAATAAAATTATCCCGGCTTTGCAAGCGGGCTTTATTGTCCTGTCTGACCGTTATTTCTACTCGATGATCGCACGTGACAGCATCCGCGGCATTGAGAAAAGCTGGTCCAGAGCCCTGTACGGGATCGCATTGCGTCCGCATTTGGTCTTATATCTGCAGGCGTCTGTGCCTTCATTGGTGCAGCGCCTTATTCATGGACGAGGTCTCAATTACTGGGAATCGGGCATGGACCTGCATCTGGCAGACAACTTCTATGACAGTTTTGTGACCTATCAGACCGAAATTATTAAAGAACTGGAAGAACTAGCCAGGGAATATAACTTTGTTACGATTGGTGCGGACCGTAATCCACATGAGATTTTTGAGGATCTCAAAAGACCAATCCGGTTGCTGCTGCATAACCGGCTTACAAAATCGGAGCGACCCTTATAAAGCATTTTCTTACCCCAGCCTTGCCTGGGGTAAGTATTAATTGTTATTCGGTGCGGATGGAGACAAGCCCCATCCTTACGGAGGACTTGTGGCAAAAGTAAGCGCAGAAGCGATCAGTGTTTATGGCGCAAAAACCATTTACCAACACCTTTCAGCGATGCAGGCTGAGGTTGAAGGTGTGTTGACCAGTATGGATATTGAATATATCCATCGTATGCGTGTGGCTAGCCGCCGATTGCGCAGTTCTTTGGCAATTTTCAGTGATAGTTTTCCAAAAAAAGATTACAAACAATTTCTAAAAGATATCCGGGCGGTCACCAAAGCATTAGGGGCAGCCCGAGATCTGGACGTGCAGCTTGAGTTAATCCAGCAACTTCACCCGCAATTCAGCGACCCCCGCCTGGCACCAGGCGTCAACCGCCTGCAACTTCGCTTGAAACAACTACGCCAGGTTGCCCAAAGCAAAGTGATCAAGGCAATGAAAACGTTGGAAGATGATGAGACCCTGCGCAGAATTGCACGCTGGGCATCACCATGGCTTGATAAGGCAGAAGGCATTTACCTGTACTCACCGGCATTGTTTGAGCTGGCATTTTCGAGCATTAAAGCTCAATTGCTTGAGATGATCCTTTTTGACGAGCCAGTCCGGGTTGAGACAAATGTGGCTGAGTTGCACGCCATGCGCATAAGCGCCAAACACCTGCGCTATACCCTGGAGGCTTTTGAAAGTCTGTATGGCGATGAGATCAAGCCATTTATCAATCAGACCAAAAAACTGCAGGACCTTTTGGGGTCGATCCATGATGCCGATGTTTGGACGGATATGATTCCGACATTCATCATAGAAGAAGAACAGCGTATAACCACCTATTTTGGGCATAATAGACCGCTGCGCAGGTTATTACCCGGTCTGAAGGCCTTTGCTGCCAACCGTAAGCTTAGTCGGGCGGAAGATTACCAGGTTTTTCTACAGGTTTGGGACAAGACGCTGCAAGAGGGCGTGTGGGAGAAGTTGGAAACACTGATAAACGCTCCGCTGGACATCGGTGAGGCGATTAGATTGCTGCAAAAGATGGA
>CAZDPK010000030.1:5876-20915 GCA_964507335.1 uncultured Anaerolineaceae bacterium
TCTTCTTCGTTAACCTCACGCTCCATGCGTTTTAGCATAGCGTAGTTTAGTGCCGCAATAATTGCCATTACGACAAATAAAATCAAATATCCAACTTTGATGTTGTTCTCTCCTACCAAAAGGGTAAATTCGGACATACCCCCAATCCCAGAAATCAACGTTAGCGGCATGAAAATGGTTGTGATCAAGGTAAGGCGGCGCATAATGGCGTTGGTGCGGTTGGAGGTCTGCGCCATCCGATTGTTGGTCATAGAGAGGTGAATTTCCATCAAGCTGGTCACCTGGTCGCGGGCGGTTTCCGAGATTTCGTAGTAGCGGGAAAGGTGGTCATAGATATCCCTGAAAAAAATGATCGCTTGATTGCTGATGAAAGGGCTGTCCTGGCGGATTAGTTTGCTGATCACTTCGCGTTCATAGAAAACTGATTTTCGGATGGTCATCAAGGAGCGCCGGGAATCCATCAGGCGGGAAAGGTCAAAATCGTGGGTATCAGCCAGGATCTCGTCCTCATCTTGATCAAGCTTATTTTCGATCTGGTCAATTGCCTGGAATTTGCGATCGACCACCATATCAATGATCAGGTGTAACAAAAAAGAAGGTCCATTTTTAACCCGTTGGCGTTCCCGTTCCACTGCTCGCTCGAACCCCGCTAAAAGAGGTTGCCCGGCATTGTCGCGCTTTGTAGAGCTAATGACAAAATTTGATCCGATGAACAGATCTAGTTCATGCGCGAAGACTTCGGAGTTTATGCTTTCAAAGATGTTAAACACCATAAAAGAGTAGGCTGGGAACAAATCCAGTTTGGGCAATTGTTCTTCATTGAGTGTATCCTCAATAGAGAGCGGATGAATATTCAACTCAGTGATGAGCGGTTGCAGCGACTCAAGGTTCGAGTCGCAGTAATCCAACCACAGATAGCCCCCCGACTCGATCGCTTTATGCCCATCTTTCAGGGATGAGAGTGTGGAAAGTCCCCCGCTGGCATCGATATAGAAGCAGCGGGATTGCGGATGTGATACGTTAGCTGGTTGAATTACAGGAAGAGTATCAGTCATTTTGCTCCTGGGAGGATGGTTTTAGAGCATTCAGTTTGATCAATGGCGAAAAAGGATTCCAGTTCAACATCCTGGCAAAACGCCAGATTGATATGGTTCGTGTGGATTGGACCTGTCGGCGTTTTTGCCAAATTTTTTGCAACCCAGCAATGGCTGCCTTTTTTGCTTGCCACAGCGTTTTTCCGTTGGGTATAAAGAGCCCGGCAAAGAGGTAACCCAAATTTACGAGCAGGTGAGCGGGCAGCAAAATCCAGAAGAGCCATCCGGGAATATTTTTGACGAAAGCCCAAACCAGATTACGCTGACCATAAAAAATGGAGAAGTTGCTTCTGCTGCCAGTGCTTCCAGAGCCAACATGTTGAACCACCGCCCCAGGAAGATACAGGCAGGGGTAGCCAGCCAGCCGCAGGCGTAAGTCGAGGTCGACATCTTCCATATAAGCGAAAAAGTCCTCATCAAACCCGCCAATTTGCTCAAAAGCAAGGCGTGGATAAACAGAGGCAGCTGCGCACGCGCTCATGACATAACGGGGGCTTGCGGCGCTGGATGAGATGGAGCGGTTGTGGTTTCTGCGACATGCCAGACCACTAAAATGGTAAACGTTCCATTCTCCATCCAGAACTTCGGGGTTGTCTGCTCGAATCAGGCGGGAGGCAAAACAATGGCTGGGATGGGCTTGGGCAGCCTGGTGAAGATTGGCAAGCCAATCAGGCTCAGGAAATGCATCATTATTCAGCAGAACTAGGTATTCACCCTGGGCTTGCCGGGCAGCAAGGTTGTTACCTGCCGCAAACCCTAGGTTAGTCTCAGTGCGAAGAAGCTGGAGATTGAGGGCAGGGTGCTGAGTTAAAAGGACTGGATCAGGTGGTTCTTCTGCCCCATTATCAAGCAGAATGACTTCGAAATCCTTGAATGTTTGCTCTTCTAAAGCATTGAGATTGCTCGCCAGGTATTGGGCACTGTTCCAGAAAAGGATGAGAACTGAGAAGAAGGGTTTGGTCATGGTCGTTTTCTCTGACTAGGAATATTATAGTTTAGGTACGCTTGTATGCAGAAGATTGTTACTCACGCTGATAAAATCGTATAATATGGCATATTAACTTGACAGGATGTCCGAATATGACGAAATCAAAGCAAAATCACCACAAAAAAAACACCAAATCAGCTAAGAAACCCCAGGGTAAAGCTGCAGTAACTAAAACAAACAAGTCTCAAATCAGCACCAATAGAGGACAGCCAGGTACCATTCCATCCTGGGTCTGGAGTTTGATTGTGATTGTCGTTGCGGTTGGCGGATATAGGTTAATCCAATGGACCAATCAGCGCCAGCAGACAGTCAGCACACTGCCTGCAGAAATGAGTGTGGCAGAGGTATCACAGCTTGACAGGTCGGAATGGCTCTTCCTGGATGTGCGCGAACAAAGTGAATGGAATGAAGGGCATATCGAAGGGGCAACCTTGATCCCCCTGGGACAGCTGGACGCGCGGCAGGCTGAATTGCCAACTGACAAAAAAATCGTGGTAGTCTGCCGTTCAGGTAACCGCAGTGCCGAAGGCAGAGATATTTTGTTGAAGGCAGGCTTTGCCGAGGTGACCAGCATGGCTGGTGGAATGAACGATTGGATTAGCCAGGGTCTGCCAATTGTGACTGGTCCTTAGTAAAGAGCAAACCCATCAATTACTCGCCCCTTCCACCGATCAAAAAAGGGGCACCATAGTGGCAGTCTCTTCACAGGATGCTGGCGACGCACGTATCCAGGTTGTTCCTATGGTAAGATTAGAAGTTGTTTGATGCTAAATCTCAAAGGTGAAATGATTGGCTAACGCTGCTAAACCTGTCTACGACTCTGCCAGTTACCGCGTTTCTGCGATTTCCGAATTGAAGGAATTGGGGAAATATCGTTATTTGCTTGGGCAGTTGATTCGGCGGGATATTCTGACGCGCTACAAACGATCGGTGCTGGGTGTGGCATGGACGATGCTCAACCCCTTGGGCACCATGCTGATCCTGACCTTTGTCTTTTCCAATTTTTTCAAAACAGCAGTTCCGCATTACCCTGTCTATATTTTGAGTGGTTTGCTTGTCTGGAACTTCTTCTCCCAGGGCACCAATGCCGCCATCAGCGGGCTGGTTTGGGGTGGCAGCTTGCTAAAACGCATTTATATTCCCAGCACTGTTTTTGGTGTGTCGGCTATCGGCACTGCCCTGGTCAATCTGGTGATCTCGCTTGTGCCACTTGTGATCGTCATGCTGATTGATGGCGCTCCATTTTTCTGGTCTCTGCTCTTTTTGCCCGTTTCAATCCTGCTCCTGACAGCTTTTACACTTGGGTTTGGGCTGTTCATCTCGTCTCTGGCTGTGTTTTTCCCCGATGTGGGTGAAATGTACCAGGTCTTACTGACAGCCTGGATGTACCTGACCCCTATTATCTATCCAGAGAGCCTGATTTCAGCCAGATTCTTGCCGTTTTACAAAATAAACCCCATGTATTGGATGGTAAAAATGTTCAGGCTGCCAATTTTTGAAGGGCGTGTTCCAACCTGGCAGGAATTTTTACCTGCCTTCGCATGGGCAGTTGGCATGTTGGTGATCGGTTGGGTCTATTTCACCTCAAAATCGGAGGAGTATGCCTACCGTGTCTGAGCTCGAAATACAAACAAATCAAATTTCAGCAAACGAGCCGATTATTCAACTCGAAAACGTTTCAGTGAGCTATCGCCTGCCTTCAGAACGAATTGGGACTTTTAAGGAGTACGCCATTCGTAAGTTACAGCGCAAAATTCGAATTGAAAAATTCTGGGCGCTGACAGATATCAGCCTGCAGGTTAATAGAGGCGAGGTTTTCGGGCTGATTGGCAATAACGGTGCTGGTAAAAGCACAATGCTGAAGGTGATTTCCAAAGTGTTAAAACCGACCAAGGGTCGGGTGGTGGTTTATGGCAAAATCGCGCCCTTGCTCGAGCTGGGTGCCGGTTTTCACCCGGAGTTGTCCGGGAGGGAGAACGTCTTCCTCAACGGCGCTTTGCTTGGTTATAGCCGGGACGAAATGGAAGAGGTTTTTGACGAAATTGTCGAGTTTTCTGAATTGGACCAGTTTATCAATTCACCGGTTCGCACCTATTCATCGGGGATGCACGCCAGGCTGGGTTTTGCTGTAGCGACGGCGCACATGCCCGAGATCTTAATTTTGGATGAGATTCTGAGTGTCGGTGATGAAGCCTTTCAGAAGAAAAGCCGTGATCGTCTACAGAATTTTCAAAGAAACGGGTCAACTGTTTTGATGGTCTCACACGCGCTGGATACGATGATTGGCATGTGTGATCGCATTGCCTGGATTGACCATGGAAAAACCCAGAAAATTGGTGAGCCGCAGGAAGTGATTGCAGCTTACCGGGGAGATAACCTCTAATGGAGTACATTCCTACAGCCATCCCGGATGTAGTACTACTCAAACCCAAGGTGTTTGGTGATTATCGGGGTTTTTTCCTGGAGACTTTTCGCCAGGCCGAGTTTGATGCCTTTTGTGGGCACCATGATTTCGTACAGGACAATCACTCTGGTTCCGGACAGGGCATCTTGCGCGGGCTGCATTATCAACTACACCATACGCAGGGTAAGCTCGTAAGGGCTGCCGTGGGCGAAGTCTTCGACGTCGCGGTCGATCTCCGCAAAGGTTCTGCGACTTTTGGCAAGTGGGTTGGTGCTATCTTGACCGCTGAAAACCGCCACCAGCTTTGGGTTCCACCTGGCTTTGCGCATGCCTACTATGTAATGAGTGAGTGGGCTGAATTCTTCTATAAAGCTACTGATTATTACGCACCGGAATGGGAGCGAAGTGTTCTTTGGAATGACCCGGCGATCGGGATAGATTGGCCACTAGTGCAAGGCACCCTGCCCACCCTGGCAAACAAAGATGCCTTTGCGCCAACTCTTGCTGAGGCGGAGGTCTTTCCGGTTGGCTGGTTTGCAGAAAACTGATCAAGGAGTGAAAATGAAAAATTTGCTGGTTACCGGAGGAGCGGGCTTTATCGGCTCTAACTTCATCCACTACTTGTTACAAAAGGACATGGATGTAAAAATCGTCAACCTCGATGCCCTCACATACGCCGGAAGCCTTGAAAACCTCAAGAATTTACCCAATCCTGAACGCCATATTTTTGTGCACGGCAATATCACCGACCGCTCTTTGCTGGACCAACTTTTTGCTGAGCACCAGATCGATACGGTAGTCAACTTTGCAGCAGAGTCGCATGTGGATCGTTCCATCTTAAACCCTGGTGTTTTTGTAGAGACTAATGTTGTCGGCACCTACACCCTGCTCGAGGCTGCACGGCGTGCCTGGCTGGTGGATAAAATTGTGCCGATCGAACAAGCCCGCTTCCATCACGTCTCCACCGATGAGGTCTTTGGCACGCTTTCGCGTGAAGAACCGCCATTTGAAGAGAAAACCTCTTACCAACCGCGCTCACCCTATGCCGCTGCTAAAGCATCCAGTGACCATTTTGTGCGGGCTTATAACATTACCTTTGGTTTACCCATCAGCATCAGCAACTGTTCGAACAACTATGGACCACGCCAGTTCCCTGAGAAGTTGATCCCACTGATGATTTTGAACGCGCTAAACGGCAGACTGTTGCCAGTTTATGGTGATGGCATGCAGATCCGCGACTGGCTCTACGTGGACGATCATTGCGAGGCGATTTTACGCATTGTCGATAGCGGTAAGGTTGGCGAAACTTATTGCGTAGGCGGCGATAATCAACCGCCCAATATCGAAATCGTGAACACCATCTGCGATATCCTGGACGAATTGCAGCCGAATTCAGCACATGCACCACACAACCAGTTGATCACTTATGTTGCTGACAGACCTGGTCACGACCGTAGATATGACATCAACATTGCCAAAATCGAGCAGGAACTGGACTGGAAGCCCAGCCACGACTTGCGCCAAGGCTTGGTAGACACGGTAAAATGGTATTTGGACAACCCTGAGTGGGTTGAAGCAATCACTAAACAATCAGATTACGATAATTGGCTCCAGAAAAACTACTCGGGCAGGAAGGGATAAACATGAAAGGCATCATTCTCGCAGGCGGAAAAGGCACCAGACTCTATCCGCTGACCATGGCAATCAGCAAGCAATTGCTTCCCGTCTACGACAAACCCATGATCTATTATCCGCTTTCCATGCTGATGCTGGCAGGAATAAGGGAGATTTTAGTAATCACTACCCCCGAAGACAGTGAGCAATACAAGCGTTTACTGGGTGATGGTGCCAAAATTGGCATGAGCTTTCAGTACGCCACCCAATCGGTTCCTCGTGGGCTGGCTGATGCTTTTTTGGTTGGCAAAGAGTTTATTGGTGACGATAAGGTCTGTTTGATTCTGGGCGATAACATCTTCTTTGGGCAAGGGCTTCCACAGATTCTGCGCAGCGCTGCCGAACAAGAGAACGGTGCCATCGTATTTGCCTACCCGGTCAAGGACCCTGAACGTTATGGCGTGGTTGAATTTGACGAGAATGGCAAAGCCATCAGCCTGGAAGAAAAGCCGCTAATACCGCGTTCGAATTATGCTGTACCAGGCATCTACTTTTATGATAACCGCGTGGTTCGTTATGCGGAAGAGCTTGAACCTTCACCCAGAGGTGAGATCGAAATCACCGATATAAACAAACGCTACCTGAGTGATGGCGAACTGGCTGTCAAGGTGTTGGGGCGGGGCGTAGCCTGGCTGGATGCCGGCACGCACGAAAGCTTGCTGCAGGCATCGATGTTTGTGCAGGCAGTGGAAGACCGGCAGGGCATGATGATCTCGTGCGTGGAAGAAATAGCCTATCGCATGGGCTATATTGACGAAGAATGTTTGCGAAACTGCGCCGAACCTCTGGCAAGCAATGAGTATGGGCAGTATTTGTTGAGATTTTTGGGCGAACAAACCAAATGAGACGGATTCTTCAAATCGGCACCAAAGGTCAGTTAGGTTGGGAGCTGCTGCGCACCTGCGCGCCTCTGGGTGAGGTTGTAGCACTGGATTTCCCGGATGTTGACTTGGCTGACAGTGCAGGTCTGCGTGACCTTGTAAGAAGTGTAAAACCCGATATCATCATAAATGCCGCAGCTTATACCAATGTGGATAAAGCTGAGAGCGAGCCAGAGCTTGCAAGAGCAATTAACGCGATCGGTCCGGGCGTGTTGGCTGAAGAAGCCAAGAAAATTAATGCCTTGTTGCTGCACTATTCTACAGATTATGTGTTTGATGGGACAAAAAACAGTCCATATGTCGAAACTGACCAACCCAATCCGCTCAGCGTGTATGGTCAAACCAAGCTGGAAGGGGAACAAGCAATTGCGGCTTCCGGGTGTTTGTACCTGATCTTACGGTCGACCTGGATTTACTCGAAACGCAGCGGCTTTGTTGCAAAGGTGTTGGAATGGGCCCGCACGCAGGAAGTAATCCGGATTGTGGATGATCAAATTAGCAGCCCGACCCCGGCGAGATTAATGGCAGAAATCACCGCCAGTCTCATTTCCAAAATTGAAGTCAACCCGGATAATTGGATGCACGAGCGAAAAGGGATCTATCACTGTGCTTGTAACGGTTATTGCAGCCGTTACGAATGGGCGAAGGAGGTTTTACTACTTGCTTCAAATTCAGATAGCATAGCTGGTCAACAACTTTTGCCAGCATCTACTGCCGAGTTTTCAACCTCTGCCCAGAGACCTTTAAAATCTTGCCTGGAAACATCGAAATTTGAAAACACCTTTAGAATGAAGATGCCGCACTGGCTACGTGCGTTAGAACTCGCCATGGAAGAATAGCACAGGTTTAAAGTGAGTTGCCGATGAAGATACAGTCCGCTGCAGTTTATACTTACGAGAGAATAATTGCCAGCCTTGAAGCCTACCGTCTATTCAACCCCTCTATAGCCGCAAACCTGCAGATTAACAAAGGTGTAATTGATGGCGTGTTTTCAACCGATGCCATTAGCGAATCTGACATCGTGGTGTTTCAGCGGGAGTTTCCAAACAATTTATCCAATTATCTCTCCGTGATATCACAGGCTGCCAATCTGGGAAAACCGGTTGTGATGGATATGGACGACGATTTGTTGTCGCTGCCCATCCACCACCCAGACAGGGTGAAGCTAAATTATGCCAAAGCTCAGATTCCGATATTAACCGGCATGATTCAAGCCACGGCGATGACTGTCACCACGCCTTACCTGGCTGACCAACTAAGAAAATACAATAGTAACATTTTTGTTTTGCCAAATTATTTGGATGATTCTCTTTGGAAGTTCAATGTTCCCCAGGTAGAACCTGTGGGCGATAAAATCCGAATTTTCTTTATGGGCACTGTTACCCATGTTCCAGACCTCGAAATGCTCAAGCCAGCCTTTCGTGCTCTGGCGATGAAATATCCGGGTCGGTTGGAATATATGTTTTATGGCGCCAACCTGAAGTTTGAGGAAAACATTCCAGCCGTGATCACCAATTGTCAGAGTGAAACGTTTGTCTATGCCGATTATGTAAAAGTAGCTCTTGCTCAGAAGGCGAACATTGCTATTGCACCTCTTGAGAACATTCCCTACAACCATTGCAAGAGTGCAATTAAGTTTTTCGAATATTCAGCAACGGGATTGCCGGGGGTCTACTCAAGAGTGACGCCCTACGCCAGCGTGATTGAAGAAGGGGTCAATGGGTTCACGGCTGCAACGGTTGATGAGTGGATCGAAAAATTGAGCCAGCTGATCGAGAACTCGCAACTTCGGGAATCGATGGCTTTGGCTGCCCAAAAGACGGTCAAGCAGAATTGGTTATTATCAGACCACGCTCACCTTTGGCCTGAAACTTACGCGAAGATCGCAGAGTTAAAAACCGCGAATCAAGCTTCAATTGCAGCCTATTTACCCGTTCTGGAAGATATCAACATCCACCTTGATTCCTTCTTCCAGAAACAGGAGAAGAAGATTTCAGGGTTATCCGAGCAAGTTTCCCAGAATGGTCAGACATCGAGCAAAAAG
Organism: uncultured Anaerolineaceae bacterium; assembly: GCA_964507335.1. Classification (GTDB taxonomy): domain Bacteria; phylum Chloroflexota; class Anaerolineae; order Anaerolineales; family Anaerolineaceae; genus Mesolinea. The sequence goes on from CAZDPK010000030.1 coordinate 14,962, forward strand.
TCGGAAGAGATTGCAATGCTGATTAACAGTATCGACTCTTTGGGTCAGCAAAATGCTGAATTGAAAGCCCAGGTGGACAACCTCAGGGTTCAATGGATTGATCACACCAGGCAAATTCAAGCCTTGAATTCCGAGAACCGCTATATAAAAGAGGGGTGGGATGCGACTAAACTTGAAGTTGTTCGCTACTCGCTCAGCACAAGTTGGCGCCTCACCCGACCGATGCGTAAGTTCATCAAGTTTATTAAGGGGAAGTAATGGGTATTTCAATTAACGATCGACAGTTAATCAAGAAAAGCGGACTATTTGACCCTGTTTACTACTTGTTTACCTACCCTGATGTTCGTATAGCGGATGTTGACCCGCTTAAGCATTTTATGAAGATTGGATGGAAAGAAGGCAGAAATCCTTCTGAAAAGTTTAACACCCAGTTTTATCTCAACACCTACGCAGATGTCAGGGAAGAAGGTATCAACCCCCTGATCCATTACATTAGCTATGGACGACGCGAAGGGCGCTTAACCAGGTAATCGTTAAATAAATCTGCGTCGCAGCCAACTTAAAAAGCCAGATCTGTGTTTCTTCATCGGTGAAATTATCGACAGTGTTGATGAGGGGGATACAACTCCGGCATCTTCATAGAGGATGGGTTTGGCAGCGATTTCGTAAAACGCCATTTGAGAGAGATCATACTTTTCACGCAAAACTTCGCGCATCTTTTCATCCTGCAGTAAGCGCAGGAACATTTGAGCTCCTCCAAGTTGCGGGGCTGAGCCGCAAAACACTGTTTTGAAGAGCAAAAGCATCCGTTCAATGATTAGTTCATGTGGGTCAGTGGTGCCTTTGTGTGTAAAATCGGCTCCAAACGCTTCAATGAACAATTCATCAGAGATGTCATCAAAAAAATCACAATATATCTGTGCAAACTCGAAATTTGCCCGCCTGATTCCTTTTTCGGATGGAGCACTTGCGTTTGCGCCTGTGGTAAACCAGCGGTAATTGGTCAGCTTTTCCTGGAGAATATGAATCGGATAATGCTTGACTATCCTGATCCAAAGGTCATAATCCTGCACCTGCACGTAGCCCAAATTGTAAAGACCAACTTTATCAATCACCTTGCGGGGGAACATGGCGGTTGGATGGGATACCCCACAACCAAAAAAGTAAAAGTATCTTAACCATTCCGCTTGGGTTTTGTTTCTGAGATCCCACCAAAGCACACGTTCCGTATCCTTCTCGGTCAGGATCTTTCCGGTCTCATCGACAAAATTGACCAATGTGAAACAAGCTCCATAATCCGGATGATCCCTAAAGAAATCCACTTGTTTCTGTAATTTTGTTGGTTCCCAGGTATCGTCGCTGTCAATTCGTGCTATCAGCTCTCCCGAGGAATGGGTAATACCGTAGTTGAAGCCATAGACCATGTGCTCATGCTTTTCCGCAAAAAAAGGCTTAATCCGGGGATCGTTGAAGGATCGGATGATCTCCCGTGACATGTCGGTTGAGCAATCTTCGAAAATTACGAATTCCCAATTTTGATAGGTCTGGGCCAGCACGCTTTCAATGGTTTGTTTGATTAGCAGCTCGCCGTTAAAATTGGACATGACAATGCTGACCAATGGTTCGTTGTTGCTCATTACTTTATCTTTCTCCAAACACGTGCAGCCTTGTTCAAGCCGCTAGGACCAGCAATTTTCATGATCAATTTCTTGGCTTTCGTTTTTAGTGCACCTTTAGCTAATATTTCCTGGTTGAGTGTATCACCCTGATTGATCAAAGCCAGGTAATACTGCCGCCCTTCGAACCCAATTTTGCCCGCGAAAGCGACATGATAGTCTTTGGTGATCTTATGATAATTCGTGAGCTCCAGTTGGCTGTAGCTCAAGGTCATCACCCAGGCTGAGTAGAAACCTGCCTGCTGAGCCGCAAAGGGGTAGATCCGTTCGATCGAGTGCATAATTGTGCCATCGGTTACGTGGGTGGGTTCTACCGGAAAATCATCGTAAGCGTAATTTTGCTCGAAAAGTAAGGACAAGGCTTTAGTTCTGAACCAGAAAATTGTGCCAAGTGGAGCAACCGGTGCCGAATCATTCGACATCGGAACGGTGATGCCCAATTCCCGGGCATGCTTTTCAGCCGCATCGTAGTTCAACAACCACTCATTTCCGGGCAAGCTTGCCCACGGGCCGAAATTTGGAGTGGGAGGCGTCAAAAGTCCGAGTCTTGGGTTATCTTTAAATGTTTTCAAAACGTTCAGCACGTACTCTTTTGAACCCAATACATTTTCAAAACAGTGATAAGCAAAAGATTCGCCGATGATAAAAGGATTGAAGTAGTTTGTCTTTTTGTCATGGGCAGAACAGACCACATCATAATCCATGATCCATGGTCTGAAACCCACCAGCAGAGCACTTACATCGCGACCACGGTTTTCAATTAATACCACTTTGACGTTACGATCAGGCAAAGCTGCGAAAACAGATTCAATGGCTGCTTTCTTTTCTTTGCTATCTGTGGAAATGAAAATATCCATGTCTTCCGGTGTGTTTTTTGCGTACCGCAAACAATATTCAATCTCATCGGGATAGTAAATATGGAGGAATAGCGCCGCCTTAAGATCTGGTTTTTCATCTGGAAGACGGATAGTATCAGGAAGGATATAGTTAAGTTGGAGGCGTTCTTTGATATCTGACATGTGGGCTGTTCTAAGCAAGACATCCCAGATAAGATTCAAGTCATAGTCCGTTTTCTGTTCAAGGAATTGGTACAAATCCCGGGCTGCCTGACCAGGGCTTACCTCGATGTATTCATTGTAAATATTGTAGAAAACCTTACGCTTGAAAACAGGGCATCTGCGATTCTCCACCAACTCCCTTGGATAAAGCATCATGGGATATTCATGATAATCCTTCAGATCCTCAGTGTTGATGTAAACATCCGACTTAAAACCCATGCGGGTGAAATCTTCAGTAAAGATGGCTTCATGCCAGCCAATGGATTCCGCGTAGGTGCGAACCAGGGGCACTGTTTCCCAGTAATGCTGAAAGGCTTTGGATTGTATAAAATCGGGACGGAAAACCATGAAACTGGATTGAATGTGCATTGGCACATATCCGTACTTGCAAGATTTCCATGGATCAAAGGGGAGCCCATAATGACGGGTGAGCCCCCAAAAGTGAACATCCCTACCAGCCATTTCGTCAAAAGCTTCTTTGAACGGGTAAATTGGACCCATGAGAGTGTAGTTGAGCAGAACCACTTCATCAAATTCTGCCAGTTCCTTCCAGCCCACTGACAGCATGGCTTCCTTGTAAGCCCAGACATCCAACCCTTCGTTCTCTCGTTCCAGGATGACGGGAGAAAACTCAGCAAGTTTGGCTTTGCTTTCCGCGGTCAGGGGTCCGTTGCTGACAAAAACCAACTTCTCAAGGTTTTGGACCAGGTCACGAAGCAGATATAAAATGTAATCGTCTACGATACCGTCTTTGTCGTAGAGGAAGTAGATGCCAATTCGCCTGATTTGTTTGGATTTGTCCAGTTTCATGACTGATTTTGCCCTGCAGCAGCAATAATTTTTTGTATTTTTGTGTTATCTCCATACACAATGGGAGAATCATAGGGTCGGTCTGGGAAAGCACCAAATTGAGGTTTGATGTTCAGACCTCTTGTTGCGATAAATTCTTCCACCTTCCCACGCAGAGTGGTGGCTTTACCGGTACAAGTATTGATGATCCCAGTCACGTCAGACTGTGAAATTGAGAAAGCAATCTGGGAAGCGAGCTCGTCAACCTCGATGAAGTCGAAAGCGTTTTTTCCGGAAGTAACCGGGAAGGTGGTATCCCCTCGTTCTTCAGCCTCAAGGATCTTGGTAAAGATGGAATGATTGCGTTTGTCATCGCCGAGAATATAGTAGGCTCGCAGCCACTGAAAAGTTGCTTCGTTTTTCTTTGCCATTAAAGAAGTCAGCTGGCGTAAAGCATTTTTGGCAATACCGTAATAGCTGATGGGATTGGTTGGGGTATTTTCGTCAATCTTGCCTTCCCAATATCCAACCTCATGCATGGTGCCTTGAACAGCGATATGCTTCAATCCGGCTTCCAATAAGCTGGAAATGAAGCGAAAATGACCCGGTAGGTCATCGATGTGGCTGAGAGCAAAATGATTGAAGCCGTTACGCCAGGCAAGATGCAGGCAGGTGTCAATCTGATCGACTCTTTTGATAATTTCTTCTGAATTCTCGAAAAGGTTCGCCTGGAGACGATCGGCGCGCGGGTCAATTCCGTCAACAACTAAATCGGCAGCGAATACATTTAGCCCCAGATCAAGTAATTGTTTGACTACTTTCTGACCAATATATCCATTTGCACCAGTTACAAGGATCGTCTTTGTCACTCTACCATACCTTCGTTCTTCTGTTACCTATTAAATTCTATCATAGGAACATCCTTCAAAAAGAGGCTACAAGATGGTGTCGAACGCGCCTGGCAAGAAGCACCCTTCTTTTCGATTATAATGTGAAATCGCTATGGTTTTTTCTTCACAAATTTTTTTGTTTGTGTTTCTCCCTCTGTGTTTACTGGGGGCGTATTTAGTTCGCCCCGATTTTCGAAAATATTTTTTGATCCTTGCCTCGCTCGCATTTTTTACCTGGACCGGGAAAGAGCCGTTGGCGATCTTCGTGATATTCGCCTTAGCAAACTATGGCTTTGGATTGTTGCAGGGCAAGCTTCGCGATCAAAAAGGACCTGGCAGAAAGATTGCGAATTGGCTGGTCATAATTTCCAATGTTGCGTTCCTGCTAGCCTTCAAATATCTGCCCTTTTTTACGAATATCCTGGCTGGCATCACCGGAACCGAGATCCCAAAGATCGAACTGCCGGTTCTGTTAGGCGTTTCCTTTTTCGTGTTCAGCGCCATTTCGTACCAGTATGACATCTACAACAACAGGATCGCTCCCCAAAAGAACATTGCTGAATTCCTGCTCTACATGAGTTTCTTCCCCAAGCTTTTGCAGGGACCAATTACGCGGGCAGGTGACTTTGCAGCGCAACTTTCAAAAAACAAGTTGGACCTGGACAGCCTTTCAAGAGGGGTGTACCGCTTTACAGTAGGTCTGGCTAAAAAAGTGATCATCGCGGACCAGCTTGGGGCAATGGTGGACCAGATCTTTGCCAACCCGGCAAACGCCAACGGAGTTTCAGTTGCCTGGCTGGGCGCCTTCGGCTATGCCATGCAGATTTTCTTTGACTTCTCTGGTTACACCGATATGGCGATTGGCTTGGGGCAAATGCTCGGGTTCAACTTGCCTGAAAACTTCAATTTCCCTTACCTTGCCCTTAACATTTCCGATTTTTGGCGGCGCTGGCATATTACCCTGAGCAGTTGGTTCCGAGATTATGTTTTTTATCCGCTGGAGTTCAAACGCAGGAAGCAAAAGGTCTTCCGTACAGAATCCAACACGCTGATCGTTTTCTTTTTGACCGGCTTCTGGCATGGCGCAGGCTGGCAGTTCATCGTCTGGGGTATGTGGCATGGAGTTTTCTCCAGCCTGGAGGCTTTCCTGCGCGCCAAAAAAGTAAAAACCAAAGCTCCAGAGATTGTGCGCTACCTTGTGACCATGTTGATTGTGCTGGTGGGGTGGGTGCTCTTTCGGTCGCCGGGTATCAAATATGGGCTCCAGTATTTGGGAGTGATGTTTGGATTGGTGAAACCAATCGAAACAGGCTTGACCCTGGGCTGGTATCTTAATGGGAAGGTAGCTTTCACCCTGCTGCTGGCAGTGCTTGCCTGCATTCCATGGAAGCAATGGATGCCCAAATTATTCGAGAAACTTGCAGACTCAAAATTAAATGACCCGATCAGGCTGGTCGCATTTTTGATTTTGCTTGGTTTTTCAATTATGATGGTTATGTCTTCAACTTATAGTTCGTTCATCTATTTTAAGTTTTAGCGGT
>CAZDPK010000031.1:0-20472 GCA_964507335.1 uncultured Anaerolineaceae bacterium
GATGAAACCAGCACCAGTGGTTGGATCATCCCCAGCATCATGATGCGCGCAGCCGGTGTGAATCCTGAAACAGATGTTGAAGTTACTTTCGCTGGCAGTCATGACGCTGCCGTACTTGGCGTTTACAACGGTGATTGTGATGCAGGCGCATCCTTCGTGGATGCTCGTACTTCAGTTGAAGATGAATTTCCTGATGTAATGGATCGGGTTCTGCAGGTTGAGATTTCGACCGAAATTCCTAACGACGGCGTTCAATTTGCCAAAGATTTCCCTGAAGCAACCAGACAACTTTTGGTGGATGCTCTGATCAAGATCATTGGAACCGAAGAAGGCAAAGCAGCCATGGATGCCGCCTATGAGTGGGATGGTCTGGAAGAACACGACAACACCTTCTACGATGCCTTCCGCCAGTTACTGGATGCGGCTGGTATCACAGCTGAAGATCTCTAAGATCGTTTGCTGATTGAGAAATGACGATAGACAGGGGACCTGATGGTCCCCTGTATTAATATTTGGGGAAGACAGTATGCTTGAAATTCGTAATCTTACAAAAATTTATGATGATGGGACTGTTGCTCTGCGAAATGTCAGTTTTGACGTTCCTGATGGTGAGTTCCTGGTGGTGATTGGCTTGAGTGGGTCGGGGAAATCAACCCTATTGCGCTGTATTAACCGCCTGATTGATCCAACAGAAGGACAGATAATCTGGAATGGTGTTGATATCGCCAAACTCGAAGGGCAGGAATTGCGCAACGTTCGCCGAAAAATTGGCATGGTGTTCCAGCAATTCAATTTAGTCAAACGCTCATCCGTGTTGAGTAATATCATGGCAGGGCGCCTGGGATATGCACCTACATGGCGCAGTATCACTGGCAGATTTGACGAAGAAGACAAAGAACGCGCGATCACCGCGATGAAGCGTATGGGAATTACAGACCAGGCTAACAAGCGCGCAGACGAGCTCAGCGGAGGACAACAGCAGCGTGTGGGAATTGCCAGGGCATTAATGCAGGAGCCAGAGATCATCCTGGCAGATGAACCTGTAGCAAGCCTGGACCCAGTGTTAGCTCATTCGATTTTGCAGCACCTGGAAAGTTTAAATAAGGAGGATGGCATGACAATTCTGTGCAGCCTCCACTACCTTGATTTGGTGCAACGTTATAGTACCAGTGTGATTGGCTTGCGCGATGGTCGGGTGGTCTACCAGGGAAACAAGCAACAGATCATGCGTATGACAGATGCAGAATTTAAGACCATTTATGGTGAAGAAGCTGAAAGAATGGGTGGAATTCAGGGTGAACTTGCCGAGAAAGAAATTTCTATGGCTACAGAGGAGAGTGCGAAATGAGAACCAAATCCCAAACCTCCGAAGAAAAACCTAGTCTGGTTCCTTCTATTGTGGCACTGATACTCTCACTTATCCTTCCTGGTCTTGGACAGATGCTGGCACGTAAGTTTCGTAAAGGTTTAACCCTACTTTTGGCATTTCTTTCAGCTGCCGGGCTTTGGGTATGGCGAATCAATGTAGTAGCACGGCGTGAAGTTGGATTTGTGGCTATGTTTAAAAAAGCCATCCAACTCCAGCCTATATTGCTCGTGATTTTCGTTTTGCTGTTATTGATGTACATCCTGATTGCGCTGGATGCATATAAATCTGCTCAGGTCGGTAAGCCCAACTCGTTGTTGTTATGGGTCAGCGTGTTAGTGGTTTTCTTTGTTTTAGGATGGCAAATCGGAGAGATTCAGCCTGCAGTGTTAGTTAGAAATGGGAGCAATTCTCTTCCGTTGCTAATGCGCGTGCTATGGCCCTGGGAAAAGGCAGTTTACTACCCGGAAGAATTATTGATTGGCAGTTCAGAAATTGTGATTCCCTGCGTTGATGTGGAAATCGAACCAGCTGCGCTGGAAGAAGATGCGCCTTATCTACTCGTTAACCCTACTTGCGGAGACCTCTCTGAAATCAGTGGAGCAGAAGGCACGAAGCTCAGTGTCACAGGAGCTAATTTTGCGCCAAATTCCGAGACTGAAATATGGTGGGTAGACCAGGTGCGGAACGAATTTCGTTATCGCTATGGCGGTGAATATATCAAGGTCATCACAGATGATAACGGGCAGTTTGAACTGGATGTTGTAATTCCATATCGTGTTATCCCTACCCAGGGTGACCAAGGCTATGTAGTTTGGAATTTGGAGGCACGCCAGGTAGCCTCCGTCGGAGAGCCTGTTTTGAGCGAGGAATTGAAACTCTCTGTTGAAAAGATGATCGAGACAATCTTCCTTGGGATGATGTCCACCTTTTTTGGTGTAATTCTTTCCATCCCCGTTAGCTTTCTTGCCTCACGCAACTTGATGTCCGCTAACTGGTTCACAAAAACCATCTACATGATTGTGCGTACCATCCTCAATATTGTGCGTTCCATCGAGTCGTTGGTCTGGGCGGTGATTGCCATTATTGCAGTTGGGTTGGGTCCCTTTGCAGGTATTCTGGCACTAACGGTCCATTCCATTGCTGCCTTGGGTAAGTTATATTCCGAAGCCATCGAATCGATTGATCATGGACCGGTTGAAGCCATACAAGCAACCGGTGCAAACTGGCTGCAGACTGTTTGGTACGCTGTTATTCCGCAGATCGTGCCGCCTTTTGTCTCCTTCACCATTTATCGCTGGGACATTAATGTACGTATGTCAACCGTCATCGGTATGGTGGGCGGCGGAGGCATCGGTTACTTGTTGATCCAGTGGATCAGGCTGCTGGATTATCGGTCAGCTGGCATTGCCATCTGGTTCATAGCCATCACCGTAGCGATCCTCGACTTTGTAAGTTCCGAAATTCGGGAACGATTTATCTAATTTTTATCTGTGAAATTAAGAGCGTCAGCCAGATGCTGGCGCTCTTTCGTTTACATCGCTTTTACTTGGGTTTTTTTCACTTCGTAGCCAAGTTTGGTGATCGCCTTTTCCACTTCTTCAACCTTAACTTTTTCATCGTCAAAGTTGAATTTTAACTTGCTTGAGTTGAACATCACTTGCACGCTGTCTTTATCCACACCATCCAGGGATTTCGTTGCACTCTCGATCTTCATTGCGCAAGACGGGCAAGTTAAAGTTTCTAATTGAAGTGTTGCTTTTTGCATTTTTATTTCTCCTTCTCTACATTCTTACTCTGTAACGTAGCAGTCGCATTCCATTTAAGATTACCATCAGTATGCTGCCTTCATGCACGAACATGCCGATCGACATGTTCATCCAATCGCTGAAAAACACACTCGCCAATAAGATTAATACAACCCCGATGGCAATGATGATATTTTGGCGCATATTGTGGGCGATTGCTTTGGTGAGACCCAGTGCGTGAGGCAGCTTGCTGAAGTCCGAGTTCATCAGGACCACATCCGAAGTTTCAATGGCGACGTCCGTGCCGCTGCCCATGGCGATGCCGATATGCGCCAGCGCCAGTGAAGGACTGTCGTTTACGCCATCTCCAACGAAGGCAACGGTGTGACCTTTGTTGATCAAGTCCTGAATATAGGCTGATTTGTCCTCCGGCAGCATATGACCATGTGCTTCTGTCAACCCAAGTTCACGTGCCACACGGTCGACTGTACCCTGGTTGTCTCCTGAGAGCACAACCAGGTTTTTGACACCCAATTTCTTGATTCTTGCCAGGTCTTGTTTGACACCAGGGCGAACCTGGTCTCGGATACCTATCAGGGCTATCAGCTCGCCATCTATTGAGGCAAGCACGAGCGAATTGCCATCGGTCTCGAACCGGGCAATATCTGCGTGCGCTTGCTCTGACAGAGGAACGCCTTCCTTTTCCATCAGCGCCACATTACCCACGGCAATGTTGTGACCATCAACCTGGGCTACGATCCCTCCGCCTTTGACGACGTTGGTTCTACCAACTGGGTAGAGACTTATCTCACCGATATGTTCCACAACTGCCTTGGCTAGAGGATGGTCAGATTCCCTTTCAACGCTTGATACATAGGCTTTGATTGTCTTAACGTCATCTGAATAAATCTGGACGTCGGCAACTTCAGGGTTTCCGGCGGTCAGTGTGCCGGTTTTATCGAAAACAATGGTATCAACCCGGCTGAAGTCGCCTATGATTTCACTCCCCTTTAACAAGATGCCATTCTTTGCGCCATTGCCGATGCCTGCCACATTCGAAACCGGCACGCCGATCACCAGAGCCCCAGGGCAGCCCAAAACCAGGATTGTGATTGCCAGCTCGATGTCGCGTGAGATTATCCACACAATTAACGCTAGCACTAATACAACTGGAGTGTACCAGCGGGAGAAGCGGTCAATAAAGCGTTCGGCATCGGATTTTGAATCCTGGGCTTCTTCGACCAGCTCGATGATCCTGCCGAAGGTGGTGTCTTCGCCCACCCGATTGGCAACAATCTGGAGCGTGCCGTTCTCGAGAATCGTACCGGCAAAGACGCTGGAATCGTTGTGTTTACCTACCGGAAGCGACTCACCGGTAATGCTGGCTTCATTAATGTGCCCTTCACCGCTTACAACGGTACCGTCAACAGGCACTTTAGCGCCGGTTTTCACCAGCAGAATATCGCCTACCTCAACATCATCAACCTCTACCTCAACGAATTCGCCGTTTTCAGACTGCTTTAATGCGCTCTCCGGAGCCATTTCGGTCAACTCCCTGATGGCAGAACGGGTTTTGTTAAGCGTCCGCTGTTCAAGGTAAGCGCCGAAAAGAAAGAGGAATGTGACGATGGCGGACTCCTCAAAATTCTGGATGAAAAAAGCTCCGATTACGGCGATGGTGACCAAAACGTCAATACTGACAACCTTGACCCTCAGAGCCTGGTAAGCCTGCAGCGCGATGGGTGCTGCGCCGAACACAGAGGCGATGATGAACGCCCATGAAGCCAATACTTCATTCCTAAAGATCAGGCTGCTGATAAATCCGATGATGATCAAAAACGCACTGATCAGGGCTATCTGGTTTTTCTTACCTAAGATAAATTGTTGCAAAACTACTCCGTCGCTGAATTATTATGATGGTAAAGATCTATGCCAAGTATGCCTTTTCGAGCTCAGCCAACATGTCATAAACAGCCGCATAGCTTTCGCAAACATCACCAGGAACGGTATATTTATTGGTGATATCCCGTAGTTGGCTGAATTCATGGGTTAATTCCGGCTTATCAGAGCTGGCTTTATTGTTTTTTTCGATGATGATGTCGAATAAGTCGCGTACATCATGAAACTCAGGGTGATGTTCGCCATGAACCCGGTCCACGATCGGTACATACTGCTTAAGCGTGGGGAGAAGCCTGGTCGCTGCTTCATTGAATGCTGTGTTGTTTGTCATAATTCACCTCTTTTGTTTTGGTTACCTGTAAATTGATCTCTACAACAATCGTATCGATTGGGCCGATTACAGGCTCACGTGAATATCTTTCTAATGATTATGATGCCTTTCGATGGCACTTTCAATAAGTGTAGCGTAAATATTATCTAAGAAAATGAGATACAGAAGCAATTAATGGATTCCGAATGATCTTATTTCGTAGAGCCAGATATCTATCGCCCTGTAAGGTTGTTTTCGGCCGCAACGTTGGATTATGGAAACTTAAAATGCAGATTGCCACATCCTCAATTTCGAATCTTAAAGATTAGTTCTGCATCAAGGTTTGACTGTAGAGATGTCGCTTCAAGTTTTTCTTTTATAGTACTAGTGCTTATTAGCTTAGAAAAGAGCGAGGATTTTGTCGGCAAACCCGATGGTTTTCTGTTCGATAATCTCCACCAGTCCTTCGGCGTTATCAAAATCCGGGTGCTCGGAAATGATAATTTCAATAATCGAATCTACACCCGGGCTGACCTTGGAAAGCCTGTAACTGCCAATGTCTTTCCCCTTGAAAAACTCGATGTACTCTGCCTGAACTTTTCGGTTACCGCCCCCCAACCAAAGCTCAAAGCGGTTTTCCAGGTGCAGGTATACGATCGCGATTTTCAGGTTTCTGCGCTTCAATTCCAGCGGGGTGAAGGCGAAGTACGTCATATCCATGTAACCGAAATAGAGCCCGCTGCCCACGTAATCCGGATGACTACTCTCCAGGATTGTTTTGAGCGCGGACATGAAAGTCATGATGCCTTTATAAGCAATTTGAATCTGACCTTTCTGTAACTGGGTAGTGTATTCAGCGATAGCATCATTTAGTGTTGGCACTTCTCGGTTCCTTTTGCTCATCGTTATCCTGTGGTTCGTTCCAGCGGTATTTTTTGTTTTGGAGGAAAGTATCGAGGCTGCAATCAAAACAGAGTCCATTATGACAGCAGATCGTGCCGCCGCAGGTTGTGCAGCGCCATCTCTCTTCCTGGCTCACTAAAAATGACTGCATGCCATTTTCTTTAATTGCGTTGAGGTTTTCAATCATGCTCATGTGGTACTTACTGCGATAGCGCTTGTCCAGATTCTTTAGCCGTTTGCATGGATAGTCCTGGCACTCGAAACAGAAGCGAACCAAGCCTTTGCCCACCAATTCGCAGGCATCTGCCATGTGAGTGCAGTTCTCACCCCTGGGAATGCAGCCCGGGCAATATTTGCGGTGAAAGCCATGCTTATTCAAATCCTTTTGTTTGAATAGATAAGCCGCGCATAAACTGCAATTCATTCCACAAGGAGCAATCAGTGCTTCTTCCATGGGGTCATTCTACTTTCACAGTCACTGTTTGGGGGCTCTTGCTCATTCTACATTTAGCTGCACATCGAATTCAGGTATTTGAGGTTCTTTATGATCAAATCTGACTTCCACCAATTTTTACTGATGTGCCATTCTTCAGGATAGTCTGCCCAAGCCCAGGTAACTGCCCAGGTGCCATCCGGCTCTTGGGTCTTTGCAATAAATTCACACTCGTAATAGCAGGTGTACATATTTGCCAGGTAGAAATCACTTGACTTTGAATTAATGAAAAGGGAAGGCTTGCAGACGTAATCTACTGCCCAGCGGGAGGTGTCGTGTGTAAGCACATGCTGGATCTGTGTGTGAAGCAGCTTTTTGAACTCTTCCATGTTTATCAAATCGATGATGAAACTGGATTTTAGATACTCGTACAATTCCACGTAATTGGCAACCGTATGCATTTCTTCCAGGGGGTGGCGCAACTTAAAATGCGCATAGGCTTCTTGTGCCAGAAGCGCGCCTCTTTCGAAAAGCTGGCTGTTGCGATCTGCGAATTTTAGGATAAACCCGACCAGGCTGGCAGTTGGGTTATAAGTGACTTCTGAACTGGGGTCGAAGCTCCACCAGGGAGCATGAGGATGTTTATCGTTCGAAGGAAGTGAATAAGCCCAGACGTGACTATCAAAGTCGGCCCCCGAAGCCAGGTAGTCTAAGATTCCCTTAACGACTGGGTGGTTCTTTTCTTCGAGGTCGATCTCATGGATGATACGGGCAGCCACCCAGGTTTGAATTGGCGATGAATTGGGGTTCCAGCAATCGGGCTCCAAGGCATGTCCAAAGCCGCCATCTTCGTTCTGGTAGGTCGCTAAAGTTGAAAGAACATCTTCTTTGCTGCCATTTTCAAACAGGTACTTCCATCTCGCAAAGTCAAGCGGTCTGGCATTCTTGTAAACATAGTTCCTGGCTTTTTCAAAATCCATCGCATCCTCCAACCACTAACACTTGCGTAGCTTGATTCACTGCACCAAAATTATAACAGTGGACGAGGTCATCGTAGGTTGTCAAAGCGAATTATTGACAAAAAACCGTCAGTGCATCCCGCAAAAATTCAGCACAGCCGACTCCCACTTTCTCGTAATATTCCTTAAAGCGTGGGTCATCCACGTACATCCGCGCCAAACCAAGATGGGCTTCCTTCGAGTAGTGGGTCCAAAAATATCCCAGCCACTCTTTGTGCAGCGCGCAAACATCCTGGGAAAGCTCGCTAGTTGGGTCGCCATGTTCACAAGCAATTTTCAGTGAATTGTTGATCTGGTCGGACAATTCCTGTACACGCACATATTGCTGGGGTGTCAACCCCATCAACTTCGCATTGCTGGCATCAAAGATTTCGTTGCCATACAGCAAACGAGCCTCTTTGCCATATTTGTCTTCGTTATCGTCCAGCATTTTCTGCTTGAATCCTTCAAACTTTTCTTTATCACTCATCTCAATTTCTCCTGAAGAGGCAGCAATGGTTTTCTCCACATTGCTGATCAAAACTTCAATCTGTTCCTTTTTCGCCTGCAAAGCTACGAGATGACCTTGCAAGGTTTTGACGCCATCGTAATTTTTTGACCAGATGATGTTTTTTATCACATCGAGCGGCAGACCCAACTCTCGATAAAACAATATTTGCTGAAGCAAATCCACTTCCCTCTGCCCATAAACCCGATAACTATTCCCGCTCACACGAAGTGGACACAAAAGACCAATCTCGTCATAATATCGCAGAGTACGTGTACTGATCCCCGCCAGTTTTGCCAGCTTGTTGATACTGTATTCCATAATAAATCCTATCTCTTGAACCGCCAGTTAAGCTATCTTCGATTACAAGGATACTATAAACTATTACGTAACGTGAATGTCAAGAGCGAAAAACCATAATACATCAACATTCCGGTGCCGATAAAGAAAAACCCAGGAATGAACTTGTCCTGGGCTCTCGATTGTTTACTTATTCCTGATCGGATGCCTTATGACTGTTTTCATTTTCTCAGGTGCTACCTTTCTTGGATCGGACAGGTAGATTTCGTGGTGAAGACGGGAGGTAGAGAAATCATTTTCATAGCCATTTTTATCGAGAAACTTATCCATAATTGCCACAGTGCCCGGTTCATCGTCATAAGGACCAATATGCATCATCTGAACGCACAATCCTTCATCGATCGTGAGAAACCGTGCCGACGAACAATCGATACCCTTCTTTTTTGAGGCGCTCTGGATTGCCCAGGCGAAATCCTTAACTGTTACAAACTCAGGTAGCCGGATGACCGAAATCCAACTCAAAAGCTCTTTTCGGCTGTAATCCATTCCTTCGACTCCCTCCTGCCACCAGAATCCCTCAAGCGGGGGAACAACGTACTCAAAGAACCCCTCAATCTTGTAATCGCTTTTGTAACTCATTTTTATTGTATAAGCGACTGCGTATAGAATACCAACTGCTTTATTGTAGTCACCACCCTCCTCATTTGGATCACCTTTACCGCGCACAGCAATGTAATTTGTGGGTGGAACCGTGATGATTTCCGGTTTGTTTTTTGGCAAGTAATATTCTTTAAATTCTTTCTTAAAATCAAAAGCCATTTGGGTGCCTCCTGATGGTGATTGAAAGCTCAGCTTGATCAGTGGTCGTAGTCAACAAACTGATTATACGACCCATCTTAAGAAATGATCCTGAAGTAAAAGTTTCCATGGAAGCATACAAATGATAGAATGAAACCAGAAAAACACGAGGAATGAGAAGATGAAAACTGCCATTTGGTGGATACGGCGTGACCTGCGCTTGACTGATAACCGGGCATTGGCGGAAGCGCTTCGCAAAGCAAATACAGTCATTCCTGTCTTTATTCTGGATCCCAAGCTTTGGTCATCTGAATTTGTTGGTCCAACCCGCCTGGCCTTCCTTTTGGATGGTTTGCGAGCCTTGGAAACCAGCCTGTTGCAACGCGGCAGCCGCCTAATTTTACGACAAGGCGACCCGCTGGAAGTACTAACCATTCTTCGCCAGGAAAGCCATACTGAAGCGATCTTCGCCGAAGAAGATTATTCGCCGTATGCCCGTCAGCGAGATGAGAAAATTGCACTCTCTCTGCCTTTGCAGCTTGTGCCTGGCGTCACCGTGTTTCCTCCTCAGATGTTAACCAAAGCCAATGGCGAGCCTTACACTGTTTTTACCCCGTTTAGCCGCACGTGGCGTAGTCTTCCTGCAACCAGCATCCTGCTGGAAGCTCCAGAGCGCATGCCGGCTGTTCCATTTCTGGTAAGTCTTGAGATCCCCACAAAGCCAACCCATCCGACTGAAAGTTCTTTCAGAGCAGGTGAGCAGGAAGCTCAAAGAAGGCTCTTTGACTTTGCTGACTCAGCCATCATGGATTATGGGAGTACACGCAACCGCATGGATCTGGAAGGCACTTCGCAACTTTCGCCCTACTTGCGGCTGGGCATGCTCTCTGCCCGACAGGCGGTTTGGGCTGCCCGTAAGGCATCAGGTGCGGCTGTAACGCTAAAGGATCGAGAGGGTGCTGAAACCTGGTTAAACGAACTGACCTGGCGCGAGTTTTATGCCACCATTCTTTATAATTTTCCGTTCGTGCGCGGCACGGCATTCAAGGCGGACCTGCGCAACATTCCCTGGCGTAACGATCCAGTTGAGCTGGCGGCCTGGAAAGCCGGAGTAACTGGTTACCCAATCGTTGATGCTGCCATGCGGCAATTGAACGCTACAGGTTGGATGCACAACCGGGCACGGATGATCACGGCGTCCTTCCTGACCAAGGACTTGTTGATCGACTGGCGCGAAGGTGAGCGCTTTTTCATGCAGCAATTACTGGATGGTGATCCGGCAAGCAACAACGGCGGCTGGCAATGGACGGCTGGCACCGGCACCGATGCCGCGCCTTATTTCAGGGTTTTTAACCCCGTCTTGCAAGGGCAGAAGTTTGATCCGCAGGGCAACTATGTACGCCGATGGGTCCCTGAGTTGGCTAACCTCCCCACAAAAAATATTCATGCTCCCTGGGAAATGTCGCTCGAACTGCAAAAGCAGGTAGGCTGCGTTGTTGGTACTGACTATCCCGCCCCCATTGTTGATCATGCGATGGCACGCAAACGTGTTCTGCAAGCCTATCGCGGTCAGTCGTTTGATTAAACCAAAAAATATAACCTTTT
Organism: uncultured Anaerolineaceae bacterium; assembly: GCA_964507335.1. Classification (GTDB taxonomy): domain Bacteria; phylum Chloroflexota; class Anaerolineae; order Anaerolineales; family Anaerolineaceae; genus Mesolinea. The sequence continues at coordinate 10,869 of CAZDPK010000031.1, forward strand.
CATAAATTTCCTGATGAAGAAGTTCTATAATTCTATTATTCAATTTGTAGAGGTAGACGCATGAGTTTTCCAATTGTCAACGGTTCAAATTTACGTAGAGAAAAAATCACCTTGCCCCAAGACTTTGAGGGAAAATTCAATCTGATTTTTGTTGCCTTTCAACAATGGCATCAAGAGGAAGTAAATTCGTGGATTCCCCTGGCTGAGAGCCTTGAAGAGCAATTTCCCGGGCTGGTTTATTACGAGTTGCCAACCATACGTTCACTCAGCACGCTCTCCCGCTTCTTTATTAACGAAGGAATGCGAGCAGGTATTCCCAACCCAAAATCCCGCGAACGAACGGTTACGCTTTACCTGGATAAAGATGAATTCAGATCAGCTCTTTCGATGAAGGACGAAAACCATATTTACATTCTGCTCCTAGACAATCAAGGAGAAGAACTGTGGCGTGATCGCGGTTCTCACAGCCCGGACAAACAGGCATTGTTAATGGAAGTATTAAACCGTGTCACCAAGCCGGTTGGCGGATAAGTGAAACGCCATAACTTTCTTGCTTTAGAGCCAACTGAATCACATTTACTCATTCATTCTTTTACAACATTAGCGATGAACAAGCCGCTTGTACACACTATCGAATTGCCTTATACAAAAGCTGTGAATTATGTAAAAACATTGTACAATTTAATTAGTTATTCAAACCTGATCAATCTACTGTAGAGGAAAATATGGAAATAAAGTTACAAAAATTACGTCGATTCAATATCATCATGGGTGCGCTGCACCTGGTCCAGGGGATTGCTATGTTGTTCCTGGCTACTACCGTTATTCAGAAGATCGCTGAGTTTGCTCCTACTGTCACCCAAAACTATCTGGCGTTCAATCCAGAAACCCGATCCCTGGAGCTTGCTTCAAAAGAACTGTTCCAGTTGCCCTTTGGGATTTTAGTGGCATCGTTCCTGATCATTTCTGCCATCGCCCACGCTATCATTTCTATTCCAAAGAAAACGAACGACATCTACAATGCCGATCTGCAGAAAGGTATCAACAAATTCCGATGGTTTGAGTATTCACTCAGCTCTTCCATCATGATTGTTTTGATCGCGACCTTATTCGGCATCTACGACATTGCTTCCCTGCTGTTGATTTTTATCGTCAACGCGTCGATGAACTTGTTTGGTCTTGTCATGGAGCAGTTGAATTCTGGTACCGAAAAAGGGAAAGTAAACTGGGGTCCCTTTGTTTGGGGAACATTTGCTGGTCTGGCACCCTGGATCGCGATTTTACTGTACATGTTTGGAAATGCCAATTTTGATCGTGTGCCCTGGTTTGTGTGGGCAATTATTGGAACCTATTTTGTTGCTTTCAACACCTTCCCGATCAATATGATCTTGCAATACAAGCGTATTGGTAAGTGGAAGGATTATCTGCACGGCGAAAGGATCTACATTGTCTTGAGCCTGGTAGCAAAATCAATTCTCGCCTGGCTGGTTCTCTTTGGAGCCATGCAACCCTAAAATAAGAATCTTATAGAAGTAACAATCCCGGAATCATCAAGAAAAAAACTCCGGGATTTTTTATTGCTCTTTGAAGACTTTTTCGAAACTGTATCTACCTCTTTTGGCTGTGCCTTTTCCGTACTCAATGGCGTGGGTAGGGCAGAGATTGATGCAGGCAGTGCATTGGAAACATTTCTTGCCCCATTGAGGCCTGCCATCCACCATTGTGATTGTGTGGGCAGGGCAGTCTCTGGCGCAGATTCCGCAGGAGATGCACTTATCAGTTACGAAAAACGGCCTGGTGCTGCGGGCAGCCAGGTTGAAACCGCGGTTGAACAGATTGGACTTGAGCCAAACTAAATTCCCGGTTTGCACGTCAGAAACAGGCTGTCTTGCAAGAATCTGAGCCGCGATCGTCTCAAGCTTGTTTCCTGCGTTGGCAATCTTTAAGGAAACACTGGACTCACTCTCCAGTTCGGATCCCATGACATAATTATTGGGCATCTCGATCGAGTAGACACTGTCTAAATGAAAAACATCGGAGAACTTTTGCATAGCAAGCCCGGCTTCACCGCCACAGGTACAAACTCCGTAACTGAAGGCAGGTCTTCCACTTAGCTTTTTTCCGAATTCGACCACAGGCTCGGGTGCGCCCCAGGCATGAACAGGAAAAACAATGCCAATAATTTCTCCATTAATGGGGGGTGGGACAGATTGTTCGATCATATTGAGGGCAATGTCATTGGTTTTGGCTGCAAGTTGCTCCGCAACCCACCTGGAATTTCCTGTACCAGAAAAGTAATAGATCATCAGTCGTTCATCCTTTTTTAATCCAACTTCGATGAAGTATACAATAAAGTTCTCCAGCCCGTGGCAAAACGATTGAGGAAGGTAAGTGATTCCGAATTCCTCAAAAGCAATTATGGCAATTCTGCCAAGCCCTATTGACAAACCAGGTCGCAATGTCTTATAATAATCTGTGAGAGCGCTCCCATAATTGTTTACCAATATTATTGACTAATCTGAAAATGGATAATCTAAAACTTGAGGATATCGCAAAACTAGCTGGTGTGTCAAGATCAACCGTTTCACGGGTGGTCAACTCCAGTCCCAATGTCGATGCTGCGACCCGGAAACGAGTTGAAAAGATTATTGAAAATACCGGCTATCACCCCAACCTGGCTGCCAGGTCACTTGTTTCCCAACGCACGAACATTATTGGCTTAGTGATCCCAAAAACTACCGAATCTTTTTTCACTGATCCTTATTTTCCGCAACTAACTCAGGGTGTCGCTTTTGCCTGTAATAATAACCACCTGACCCTATCGCTCTTCCTTGTAGGTAACGAAGAAGACGAAGAAGAAATCACACCTCGTATTACCAGGAGGGGGATGCTGGACGGAATCCTGGTCCAGTCGAGTGAAAAGATGGATAGATTGTTCAAGCGGTTACTCTCATCATCTATGTCTTACCTGGCGTTAGGCCGGCCACAAGAGGAAGAGGCGGTCAATTACATCGATGTAGACAACGTCAGAGGGGCAAAACAAGCCACAAACCACTTACTTGGCTTGGGTTATCAGCGAATTGGCATGATTACAGGTTCAATTCAGAGCACTGCGGCCGCCGACCGTACCGAAGGCTTTCGCCAGGTCATGTCCAAAGCGCGACGCAAAATTGACCCAGGCTTGATTGCAGAAGGAGATTTTTCTGAAATCAGCGGCTATGAAGCCATGAAAAAGATCTTACCACACAGACCGGATGCAATTTTTTCCCAGTCAGATATTATGGCGTTAGGTGCGATTCGAGCTGTGCGAGAAGCTGGATTGCATGTGCCTGAAGATATCGCTTTTGTGGGATATGATGACCTGCCAATTGCATCGATTTCCGCAATAAAGCTGACGACAGTTCGCCAGCCAATTACTCATTTTGGTATCAAAGCAGTAGAAATGCTGATAGATATGATCGAGAATGGCACGAAAGTAGCCAATCGAATGATTCTCGGCACCGAATTGGTGATTCGAGAAACCTGTGGTTCATCTCAAAAAGACACTCTCTCAGCTCAAAAAGCGGAAGAAAATGAGAGCGTTCTCAATTATTTAGAAGTAAATGGAGGTACGACTGATCAATAATATTTTAATTTTGTCGTTAACATCAACAAAAAAATCATAAGGAGAATAGGAAAGAAAATGAAACGTCTATCTGTAATCTTGTCACTTGTAATTGTTCTGAGCATGCTGCTTGCAGCTTGCGGAACAACCCCAGTTGCTGAACCTGCTGTCGATGAACCAGCGGTTGTTGAACCAGTGGCTGAAGAACCAGCGGTCGAAGAACCAGCGGTTGAAGAACCAGTTGTTGAAGAACCTGCGACTGAAAAGACCGTCCTGAACGTTTGGTCATTCACAAACGAAATCCTCACCATGGCAGTTGCGTTCGAAAAGACTCACCCCGATGTGGATGTTGTTTACACCATGATCCCGATGACCAACGGTGAATATCAGACCAAACTGATGGCAACCCTCGGCACCGATCAGGTTCCTGATGTAGTTGCCCTTGAAGCTGCTTTCGTAAAAAGCTATGTTGAAAGCGATTTCCTGGCTGACATCGGCGATCTGCAGGTTTATGCTGACGAACTCGAGATGTACCCCTTTGTCTATGAAGTCGGTATGGCAGATGGTGTCCACAAAGCCTATGCTTACCAGGCTACCCCCGGTGCTCTCTTCTATCGCCGCAGTCTTGCCACAGAATACTTCGGCACTGATGACCCCGTAGCGATCCAGGAACTTCTTGGTGATTTCGACAAGTATATTGCTGCTGCTGAAGTTGTGAAAGAAAAATCAGACGGCAATACCTACATGGTTGCCTCAAATGGAGACTTCCAGAACTTGTTCTTCGCCAATCGTGAACAACCCTGGGTGGTTGATGGCAAATTGACCGTTGATCCAATGGTCGAAAAGATGATTGAGACTGTAAAAACCTTCCGAGACAATGGTTATGAAGCCCGCGCAACCCAATGGCAAGAGGGTTGGTTTGCTGGTATGAACGATACTCTCCAGGATGCCGCTGGCAATCCCAAGAAGGTCTTCAGCTACTTCCTCCCCACCTGGGGTCTGCCCTATGTTCTGTATCCCAACTCCACCTCCGCCGATGGCGCCAGCACCACTAAGGGCGACTGGGCTGTTATCGAAGGACCTCTGCCCTATCAATGGGGTGGTACCTGGTTGGGTGTCATGGAAGACACCACAAAGATGGATCTGGCAAAAGAATTTATCCGCTTCTGCACCCTCGATGAAGAAAACCTGACCAATTGGGCAACTGGTGTTTACACCAATGAATACCTGAAAGCCATTGACCCCACCGTTCCTGATGATCAATATCAGGCAGCTGGTGACTTTGTTGGCAGCCAGGTTGTTGTTGAGAAAATCACCGCTTCCTTTGATGATTCAGAAATGAGCAGTTTCTTAGGTGGTCAGAACTCCTATGGTGGTTTTGCAGCCGCAGCCCCATCGGTCAATGCCCGCTTGATGCAGGGTTCTGATGATGCTATCCAGCGCGCCCTTAACGATCCTTTGAACTCTTATCTCGAAGGTACCGTTACATTGGAAGAAATGTGGACTCTCTGGAAAGATGCCGTCCGCAATGAATTCCCGGATTTGATCATTGAATAGTCCGGAAATTTAGTAAAATTCAAGATGAGTCAGTACGATTGACGTACTGACTCATCTATCCATGACAATCGACTAAAAAGGGAGCGCATATGTTTAAGAAAATCAAACACAATCAATACGGATACCTTTTTATCACCCCGTTTATCCTCGCTTTTTTGATTTTTAGCTTGTACCCGGTTCTCAATACGATCTTTTTGAGTTTCACCGACCGGACACTCATGTCGCGAACTTTTAACATTACCTGGTTTAGGAATTTCCAGCTTTTATTTGCTGATAAAACCTTTATCACCGCTGTAAAAAACACCTGGCAATTGTGGTTGATGAATTTTATTCCGCAAATGGTCATTGCATTTCTGCTTGCCATTTGGTTCACCAACACCAGGCTAAATCTCAAAGGCGTTGGCATCTGGCGTATGATTTTTTACATGCCCAACCTGATGATGGCATCCGCTGTAGCTGCCTTGTTCTTTTCATTGTTCTCATTTTATGGTCCTGTGAATCAATTTTTGGTTCGATCCGGTTTTATTCCAGAAGCAATTGATTTTATTCGCAGACCCGCTATTATGCGCGGTCTGGTAGTTTTTATTCAATGGTGGATGTGGTTTGGCCAAACGACAATTTTGTTGATGGCTGCCATGACCGCCATTTCAGTATCATTGTACGAAGCGGCCCTGGTGGATGGCGCTTCTACGATGCAGATGTTCACGCACATCACCTTACCTCTGATCAAACCAGTACTGATCTACGTTCTGGTAACTTCACTTGTCGGAGGTATGCAGATGTTTGACATACCATATCTGTTGACCGATGGTAGAGGAAGTCCGGGCAACTCGATTCTTACGAATACGATAAACATGTATATGAAATTCCATAGCAGCAAGGGTCATATCGGAGCTGCTTCGGCGGTTGGTTTAGTGGTGTTCCTGATGACGAGTGTTGTTGCCCTTCTGATATTTTTCTTGCTGCGTGAAAAGCACGAGCAACCTGAGAAGCAGAATACAAGGAGATAGGTGAGATGAAAATTAACAATCGCACAAAAATCAAGATTAATCGTTTCTTTGTATATCTGTTTTTGATTATCCTAGTTGTTGTCACTGTAATTCCTCTCTGGCTTTTAATTGTCAATGCGACAAGATCAACACTGGAAATCCAACAGGGACTCAGCTTGATCCCAAGTAAATATCTAATTACGAACTATAAGATTCTGCTGAGCAAAGGTCTTGACCTGCCGCTTGGTTTCATAAACAGCCTTACAATTGCTGTTTTAACTACTGTATTGACTGTCTACTTTGCTATGTTGACCGCTTATGGAATTGTTGGCTACCATTTCAAGGGTAATAAGGCCTTTTACAATACGATTCTTGTCCTGGTCATGATTCCGATGCAGCTAACAATCATTGGTTTCTATCAATGGATGACGAAATTAGGACTGGACGATAATTATGCCTCGCTGATTTTGCCTAGTATCGCATCAGCTGGATCGGTATTCTTTGCTAAACAGTATCTTGAATCAATCATGCTGCAAGATCTAATTGATGCCGGTAGAATTGATGGCGCCAGCGAACTTGGTATTTTTCACAAAATCATGCTCCCGATTGCCGTTCCAGGTATGTTTACCATGGCGATCTTCGCGTTTGTGGCATCCTGGAATAACTTCTTTAACGCCTTCATTTTGATTACAAGTCGCGACAAGTACACTTTGCCGATGTTGGTCCAGACATTGAGAGGGGACGTCTACCGCCATGAGTATGGAGCAATTTACCTGGGGTTGGCAGCCTCTATTGTTCCGATCATCATCATCTATTTCTTGTTCTCACGATACATAATCAACGGTATTTCGATGGGTGCTGTCAAGGAATGATGGTAGCGGATGGCGCTTGCGAGCCATGCATTTTAGAGTCATTATGATGACTTGTTTGGGGATGTTAAGGATCACCATGACATCCCCTTTAATATTTCGTTAAATCCTGTTGGAGGTTTTACCATGCGTTTTGGTTATTTTGATGACGAAAAAAAGGAATATGTCATTACACGCCCTGATACACCTCTTCCCTGGATCAATTACTTAGGCACCAACTCATTTTTCAGCCTAATTTCTAACACAGCCGGGGGGTATTCTTTTTATAAAGATGCACGCTTACGCCGGCTGACTCGTTACCGCTACAATAACAGTCCGCTGGATATGGGCGGTCGCTATATTTATGTTAGAGATGCAGAAGATGGTGAATTTTGGTCACCCAGTTGGATGCCAACCCGCAGCAACCTGGACACCTATGAATGCCGTCATGGTATGGGTTACACAAGCATCAAATCAAGCAAAAAGGGTATCGTTAGCCAGACACGCTTTTTCGTTCCACTCAACTCGGAATTGGAGGTTTGGGACTTTACTATTACGAACGAGAGAAACGAGAGTGTCACACTCGATTTGTTCACCGCCGTTGAATTCGCACTTTGGGATGCCTTGGATGACTCCACCAATTTTCAACGCAATTTCAATACGGGCGAGGTGGAAGCGCCGGAGTTGGATCTTAATGGCAAGGACATTGCGCGAAGCAGCACGCTCTACCATAAGACAGAATATCGAGAGCGAAGGAACCATTTTGCTTTCTTTGCTTGTTCTGAACCATTAATTGGCTTTGATACTCAGAGGGAATCCTTCTTAGGTCCTTATCGTGGTTGGGATCAGCCCATTGTGGTAGAGAGCGGGCAGTCAAAGCAATCTGTAGCACATGGCTGGCAGCCTGTTGGCTCACACCATCTCAAACTTCACTTGCAGCCAGGTGAGGACAGGCGTGTGATATTTTTGCTGGGTTACCACGAGAATCCAACTGACGCCAAGTTTGACCCGCCAGACTCAAACACGATCAATAAATCAAGCGTCCTACCGATTATACGTAAATTCCTTTCACCTTCTTTTGTAGACACAGCTTTTCAGGAGCTAAAAGATTACTGGAAAGAGCTGCTAAACAAGTTCAGTGTGAACACTCCCGACAGTGATACCAACCGTATGGTTAACATTTGGAACGCATACCAATGCATGATCACCTTCAACATGAGTCGTTCTGCATCGTATTTTGAAAGTGGAATTGGGCGTGGCATGGGATTTCGCGATTCAACTCAGGACTTGCTAGGTTTTGTCCACATGATACCGGAACGTGCCCGCGAAAGACTGCTTGACCTTGCCGCTACACAACTTAACAACGGCGGCGCTTTCCATCAATATCAACCCCTGACCAAACGCGGAAACAATGATGTTGGATCGGACTTCAATGACGACCCCCATTGGTTGGTGTTAGCCACAGCTGCTTATGTTAAGGAAACCGGTGATCTTACGATTCTTGATGAACTGGCACCTTACGAAAACCAACCCGGCACAGAGATGCCACTTATGGAGCACTTGCAGCGAGCGGTGAAATACACTCTCGATAGATTGGGACCGCACCAACTGCCATTGATTGGTCGAGCTGACTGGAATGACTGCCTGAACCTGAATTGTTTTTCAGATACACCCGGTCAATCGTTTCAAACCACCACCAACCAGGATGGAAAAACGGCTGAAAGTGTCATGATTGCTGGTTTGTTCATTCAATCCTGCCAGGAGATGGCTCAATTGGCTTCGCTTTACACTTCTCAATCATTTGGAAGCTCTTTCGAAGTGTACGCTCCGGAGTTTTATCAAGAAAACGCAGCAGAGATTGAGAAAGCTGTCTGGGAAGCTGGATGGGACGGAGCCTGGTTCAGACGAGCTTACGATGCCTTTGGAGAGCCACTTGGTTCGCATGTGAATGCGGAAGGCAAGATCTTTATCGAACCTCAAGGCTGGTGCGTTATGGCTGGGTTGGGAGTTGCAGATGGCAAAGCCCGCCAGGCTTTGGATGCGGTAAAGGAAAGATTAGCGACGCCGCATGGAATTGTAGTTTTGAACCCTGCCTTTACGAGTTATCAGCTTCGGTTGGGTGAAATCTCATCGTATCCCCCAGGATACAAAGAAAATGGCAGCGTGTTTTGCCATTCCAACCCCTGGATCATGATCGCGGAATGTATGATTGGCCGCGGAGATCAGGCATTTGATTACTACAAACGCATCAATCCCTCGGCGCGGGAGGCGATCAGTGAAGTTCACCGCTGTGAACCATACGTTTACGCCCAAACCATTGCTGGGAAAGAAGCGCCAACCCACGGCGAAGCAAAAAACTCCTGGTTGACAGGTACTGCCAGCTGGAATTATGTGGCCATCACCCAACACATTCTGGGAATCAAGCCTACCTACCAGGGGCTTTCAATCAGCCCGGTCTTACCGGAAAATTGGCAGAGCTTCGAAGCAAAGCGAATTTTTAGAAACGTCACTTATAACATCGCAGTTAAGCGAGTAGGTCCTGGTAATGCTGCCTTGGTCAGCGTAGATGGTCAACCAATTGAAGGTTGTGTAATCCCAATTCCACC